>CAYNRT010000001.1:0-35865 GCA_964399945.1 uncultured Candidatus Saccharibacteria bacterium
ACGCCAAGTTTGCTTTTAGGCAAGTCTCGTATGTGACCGTATGATGCCTTAACAAGATATTCTTTACCCAAAAACTTTTTAATTGTGTTTGCTTTTGTAGGGCTTTCTACAATAATAAGGTTCATAATAATTAAAACATTTAATTAGCTTCTGGTTAACCGATGACAAGGCAAAAGTCAAGGCCAAAAGAGATTTGAGATCAAATCTCAAAACACTTTAATGTGGCCTATATATATCTTTTTTTGAGCTTGAGTAAGCGGTTTAATGCCCAGTTTTTCCAAAATATCTTCAGTGCTCTCTACTAAAAAAGCGCCTTGTTTAATTAGTAGGTGTGGTCCCTTTGAGCTCAAGGAGTCAATTGGCCCAGGCACGGCAAACACTTTCCGTCCCTGCTTTCTTGCCCATTCCGCTGTGATAAGGGCGCCGGATTTCTCTTTTGCTTCAACAACTAAAACGCCGAAGCTTATTCCAGATATTAGCCGGTTCCTTTTAGGAAATGTGAACTTAGCGCCCCGTTGGCTTTCCGGGTATTCAGAGATAAGACACCCACCCCTTTTTAGAATCTCTTCTGCTAGTTTTAAATTCTCTTGCGGATAAATAACTTTAGGGTCAAGCCCTGTTCCTAATATGGCGATTGTTTTTCCTTTAGCATCCAACGCTCCTTTGTGGGCAGAAGAATCTATGCCGTGCGCTAAGCCGGATACAATTGTCAGTCCGGCTTTAGCTAAGTTGTAAGAAATAGAATAGGCAAGCTTTTTCCCGTAGTCTGAACATTTTCTGGCTCCTACGACAGCGAAGCAGTTTTTCGCTGTTGAAATATCTCCTTTGTAATAAAGAACTTTTGGTGCGCTGCTGATAACGGATAGAAGCTCCGGGTATTGGCTGGAGCCGAGTTCTGTGATTTTGCTTTCTTTTTCTAAAAGTTCCATTTGGTTTACCTGTTTTAGTGATTAAAAAGAGACATTGCTTTTTCTATGCCCTCTTCAATAATTATTTTTGCGGCCTGGCAAGATTTTTTAAAAGAGGCTCTCAATTTACCTTTTTCTTTCCAGCTGAATTTTTCCAAAACAAAATTTTGCCGGGGAAAAGCGGAATTTTTAATCGGCTTTATTCCTATTCTTATTCTAACAAAGCTATTCGTCTTTAAGGCATTGATAATTGAGTTTATTCCTTTATGCCCGCCACTACCATGCTTTTTAGATATTTTGATGCTGCCCAAACTAATATCTAAATCATCATGAAAAACAATAATGTTTTCATATTTGATTTTAAAAAAAGAGGATAGCTGTTTAACTGCTTCTCCCGAGTTGTTCATAAATGTTTGCGGTTTTGCCAAAACAAGTTTATCTTTTTCGGTAATTAAACATTTGAAACTTTGGTTTTCTTTAAATTTAGGAAAATTGTTTCGTTTACTGAATAAATCCACGGCTAAAAATCCTGCATTATGGCGAGTATTTTTATATTTTTTCCCCGGATTGCCGAGACCGATTATTAAGTATTCTTTGTTTTGTTTTACCGCCTTTTCCATAAAAACTGTTTGTTGTTTGTCTGTTTTTTAGAGAAATATGGAGGAAAATTCAAATGTATTAAATTAATCAGAGAAGCTTGAGATGGCTGGGGCAATCGAGCCCAATCAAGATAATTATTATATTATATCTTTCTTGCACAGAAAAACAATTTAAGTATAATAGATAAATATGCTTAGGAGTTTTTTATCTTTTTGCTGGCAGATAATTAAAACAGCACTCATTGCTTTAATTATTGTTATTCCCATCAGATATTTTGTTTTTCAGCCTTTTATTGTAAAAGGCATTTCAATGGAACCAAGTTTTCGTAATGGAGATTATTTAATTATTGACGAATTGAGTTATAGATTGCGTTCGCCGAAAAGAGGAGAAGTTGTTGTTTTCCGCTACCCGGCTGATACAAGAGAAAAATTTATTAAAAGAATTATAGGGCTACCTAATGAAACCATAGAATTTAAAAACGGGAAGATTGTAATCACTTCATCTTTAGGAGAAAAAACGATACTTGATGAATCAGTTTATCTGCCGGCAAAACAGACATGGGCGGGAGAGAAGATAAAAAAGGTAAAAATTCCGTCGGATAGCTATTTTGTTATGGGTGATAATCGTCTTCACTCCTTTGACTCCAGAAGCTGGGGTTTTGTTTCCAAAAAATATCTTATTGGCAGAGTGCTTTTAAGACTTTTCCCTTTCAAAGATATCTGCTTTTTTTCTCCGCCGATGTATTCTCTAGATGCAGCGTATTAAGCTGTGGCCGAGACGCCAAAGGATTTAATCTTTGTCGAATTAGCGGAGAAGAGGGGATTATAAAATAAATAAAGTATTATTATGCGGTTTCAAAAAGTCAAAGGAATGCGTGATATTTTTGAAGAAGACTGGAAGCTGTTTGAAAAAATTGAAAAAGCTTGCGGAGAAATAGGGGCTTTTTACGGATACAAAAGAATAGAGACACCGATTTTAGAGTTCAAAGGCTTGTTTGAAAAGGGAACGGGCGCGAATACAGATATTGTAGAAAAGCAAATGTTTGTTTTAAAAACTAAAGGAGGAGATTGTCTTGCTTTAAGACCGGAGGAAACGGCGCCTGTAGTGAGAGCTTATTTAGAAAACGGAATGGAAAATCAACCTAAGCCAGTGAAACTGTGGTATTTTGGGCCAATGTTCCGTTATGAAAGACCGCAGGCCGGACGCTGGCGACAGTTTTACCAATTCGGTTTTGAAGCTCTTGGTGCTGGATCTTGGGCGATTGACGCTCAAATTATTCAAATTGTTTACAATGTTCTTAAGAGTATCGGATTAACTGATTTAGTTGTGGAGATAAACAGTATTGGCGACTTTCAATGCAGGCCTTATTATAAAAAAAGCCTTACAGCCTACTTAAGGAAACGTAAAAATTCTCTTTGTCCTGATTGCCAAAGGAGGCTTAGAACAAACCCATTGAGGGTTTTGGATTGCAAACAAGAGAATTGCCAGACTGTTTTAAAAGAAGCTCCTCAATCTTTGGATTATTTATGTGATGATTGCAGAAAGCATTTTAAAAATTTATTAGAGTCTTTAGAGGAACTTTCTTTGCCCTATAATCTTAATCCTCGTCTTGTTCGTGGACTTGATTATTATACTCGAACAGTGTTTGAAATAATTTCTAAACCGGAGAACCGGGAAGCTAGCAACAATGCTCTTGTTGGCGGCGGTCGTTATGATGCTTTGGTTAAGCTTTTAGGCGGCAAAGATACGCCTGCTTGCGGTGCTGCTGGAGGAGCAGAAAGAGTAATTGCTTTGATAAAAGAAAAAGGAGGCGGGAAAAGAAAACTTGATTATCAAAAAAAACGAGAAATTTTCATAGCACAAGTTGGCGAATTAGCCAAGAAAAAGTCTCTAAGCCTAATTGAAGAATTCAGGGCCAATAAAATTCCAACAGCAAGCGCGGTAGACCGCGATTCCTTATCTGTTCAATTAAAGCTTGCCAACAAAGCGGGTGCGGCCTATGTGTTGATTATTGGGCAGAAAGAAGCTTTGGAAGGAAAAGTAATTGTTAAAGATATGAAGCTAGGAAGACAGAAGACAATTGCCCTTAACAAGATTGTTCGAGAAATGAAAAAAGTTTTAAAAAGCTCAACAAAGAGCAAAGCAAAGAGATAACAAGATAAAAATGGCAAAATATGAAATGCTTATTCTGTAAAATAATACAAAAAAAAGAACCAGCCCAGATTATAGAAGAGAAAAAAGAATTTATTATTTTTAAAGATATTAATCCGAGCGCTTCAATACACTATCTTATTGTGCCCAAAAAGCACATTAAATCAATTAAAAGCGCAGGTTCTGAAAAGGTCGCGCAAACTTTGATAAGAGCCGCTAAAAAACTGGCGAAAAGAGAAAAGATCGAAGGTTATAAATTAATTTTTAATGTAGGGAAAAAGGGAGGACAAATAATAGAACACCTTCATCTACATTTTTTAGCAGGGAAATTTTATACTCGGTTTTAACCCTGAGGCGGTTTGATCCGCAGCAGCGCGAAGCAGCTGGGATTTATTAAGCTTTGTTAATATTAAAAATCATATTATGCCCTTAAAAACAGAAAAACAATTTGAGAGAGAAAGCTCCCAGAGACTTGTTCAAAGATTCACCCAAAAAGTGAAAAGAAGCCAGATACTTAAGGAGTTCAGAAAGAAAATGTTCCGTTTAAAACCAAAGAGCAGGCAGTTAAAGAAAAGAAGTGCTTTAAGGCGCGAACGGAAAAGGAAGGAATTTGAGGAAAAACGGAGAAAGGAACTTTAGAATTATGGCCGAGGTTTTTATTTATAATCTCAGCGGAATTAATTTAAACGAGGAAAAACTGAAACAAGTTTGCCTTAATGTTCTTAAACAGGAAAAGAGGGAGGGATCGGTGGATATTTATTTGGTAGGCCGAGGAAAGATGAGGAACCTAAACAAAGTTTTTCACCGTAAGAATGCAATTACTGATGTCTTGAGTTTTCCGGAAAACGAAAAGGTTTTTATTTTGCAGAAGAAAACTGCAGAAGGGAAAGAGAATTTTTTAGGAGAAGTGTTTGTTTGTCCGGCAAGAGTAAGAAAAAATTCAAGAAAACTTAATTTAGATTTTGAGGCAGAAATTCTTAAAACAGCACTGCATGGGATTCTGCATCTTATGGGTTATACCCATGATGACGAAAAAGAGGCAGCGGAAATGAAAGCAAAAGAAAGAAAGTATATCCAAATCTAATTTTCTGCTTTAGCTGCGGGCATTAATATAGTATAATACAAATGGAAGAGGAGTAGCGGGAGAAATGTTCTGCTCTTCTATTATATGTCTTGTTGCATAAAAATATGCGTTTTAAAACTGAGACAGCCATAGATATTGGAACAAATTCTGTAAAAATTATAGTTTGTCGCAGAAACGCGGGAGGCGTTGAAGTTGACCTTATTGCCAAAGAGGAAGAACCTCATTTTATTGGGGTAAGAAAAGGGGAGGTCTATGACCCTAAAAAAGCCAGTGAAGCTCTTTTAAAAGCAAAGGAAAGAATTGAAAAAAGAGAAAAAATAAAATTAAAAAAAGCTGTTTTAAGCGCAGGAGGATTTCATCTTTTTCCTCTGAAGAGTCAAGGGCTTATCTCTGTTTCCCGCGCCGATGGTAGAATTTCTCCCGAAGACGTTGAGCGTGTTCTTCAAGCCGCAAAAGCCGTAAGTCTGCCGCCCAACAAGGAGGTGCTTGAGGTTATACCGCAGGAATTTATTATAGATGGAGAGGAAGGTATAAAAAAAGCAGTTGGCCTAAAAGGAGTTAGATTGGAGGCGAAAGTTTTGTTAGTCTGCATATTTTCTCCCGCGCTGGAAAATTTAGAAAGTGCCGCTTGGAATGCGGGAATTGAACCTGAAGAAATAATTCCTTCCGTAAGCGCTTTTTCGGAAGGAGTTTTAAATTCAGAGCAAAAAGAAATAGGGGCTGCTGTTTTGAACATAGGAGCAGGAACAACCTCTTTAGCTGTTTTTTCAGAAGGATGTCTTAAAGATTTCAAAGTTTTTCCCGTAGGAAGCGCTAATATTACAAATGATATTGCCCTGGGTCTGCGTATAGATATTAAAACAGCCGAATTTATAAAAAAGGAATTTGCTTCACTTAAAACTTTCTGCCGCCGTGGCTCTTCTAGCAGAAAAGGAAAAAAAGAGAAAATAGAGCTTGCCGAACAAGGCGTTTCTTTTTCTAGGTCCTTTTTGGAGGAAATTCTTGAATTTAGAATTTCAGAAATTTTCCGTGAAATAAACAAGGATCTTAAAAGAATTTCTAAAGAAGTTTCTTTGCCGGCTGGAGTGATTTTTACTGGAGGCGGTTCTCTTTTGCCGGGCTTAACTGATTTTGCCAAGCAGAAACTTCAACTTCCTTGTTTTTTGCCGGAAAAGGAAAGCACGGAAGAGGAGAATGACAATCGCTTGTTTTCCACTTGCGAAGGCATTATTGCCTTAAGAGCTGAAGAAGAAAACGAAATAGCGACTGAAGGCAGAAAAAGATGGAAAAATATTTTTAAAAAGGCATTTAAAGTTTTTCTTCCTTAATATATAATAGAAGGAATTATATAAGATAAAATGAAGATAAAGGTAATTGGCATCGGGGGTGCGGGAAATAATACTATTTCTCGCTTGTATAAAGAGGGACTGAAAGGTGTTGAGTTTTTTGCCGTAAACACAGATGCCCAAGCGCTTAATAAATGTCTTTGCCCGAATAAGATTCTTATAGGTGAGAAAACGACCAAAGGACTAGGAGCAGGAATGGATTATAATCTTGGATTAAGAGCGAGTCGCGAGAGCAAGGACATTCTGCGCTCTATTTTTAAAAAAAGCGACATAGTTTTTCTTACTTGCGGATTAGGAGGTGGATCGGGAACGCCGGCAATATCGGTTTTAGGAGAGCTGGGTAAGGAAATGGGTGTTTTGACTTTTGCAGTTGTTACCACACCATTTTCTTTTGAAGGAAGTGCCAGAAAAGTTATTGCCCAGAAAGGTTTAAAAAATCTGCAGTCGTGTGTTGATGCTTTTCTTGTTATTCCCAACGACCGCATTTTGAAGATAAGCCCGAAAACAGAATTGCTTGATGAAGCTTTTAGGAAAATTGACAATGTGCTTCTTGAAGCAATTCAAGGAATATCTGAATTACTTTCTTCGCCGGGAATTATTAGTATTGATTTTGCTGATTTGGAAGAAGTATTGAAAAATTCAGGACGGGCTTTGTTTGGACAGGGGATAGCCAAAGGAGAGCAGAGGGCGGTTGCTGCTGTAAGTAAAGCTCTTCAAACGCCTCTTTTAGATATTCAGCCGCAAAAAGCCAAAGGAATACTTTTCAGCGTGAGCGGTCGCGATGTCTCTCTTACTGAAGTTAATATGGTGGCTAATTTTATAAAAAGGATAGCTGGATCCAATGCCAAAATAATTTTTGGAGTTTCAGAGAATAAAAATCTTAATAAAGGAGAGATAAAAGTCATTCTTATTGCTGCTGGAATAGAATATGGGAATGCTGGCAGAAAGCGTCGCTAAGTAATTAAATGCACTCCGGCCTTAAAAAAGCGGGAAATAAAGCGTAAACAAAACAAATATGTCTAAAACTATTCAACAAGTAATAAAAAGAAATGGAGAGATTGTCGCTTTTGACGCCAGTAAGATTAAAAAAGCTGTTTTTAAAGCTCTTACTGCCAGTGGGCAAGGCGATGGTAAACTTTCCGAAAAAATTTGCGCCAAAGTTGTAAAATTCCTTGAGAGAAGATTCAAAGGCGATGAGATTCCAACGATTGAACAAATACAAGATATAGTTGAAGAAGTCCTCATCTTAGAGGATCTTACTGCCACAGCAAAAGCATACATTCTTTATCGAGAACAGAGAAGAAAGATAAGAGAGGCTGTTGAGATAAGCGAAAAAGCTGTTGATAGAATTGATGATTATTTAGACAAACTTGATTGGGAAGTGCAGGAAAATGCCAATATGAGCTTTTCTTTGCAGGGACTGAATCATTATGCCACTTCCTATATAATTAAGAAATATTGGCTGAATAAAATTTATCCCAAGGAAGTGCGCGAGGCAAACAATAGCGGTGATTTACATATCCACAATCTTGATACTTTAGGTGCTTATTGCGCTGGGTGGGATCTTTACGATCTTCTATTAAAAGGGTTTGGCGGTGTCTACGGAAAGATAGAGTCTGCGCCACCGAAGCATTTTCGAGCTGCTTTAGGACAAGTGGTAAATTTTCTTTATACTCTGCAGGGGGAAGTGGCTGGCGCTGTTGCTCTCTCTAATTTTGATACGCTTCTATCGCCTTTTATTCGTTATGATAATCTTGATTATAAGCAGGTTAAGCAGGCTTTGCAGGAGTTTATGTTTAATATGAGCGTTCCGACGAGAGTCGGCTTTCAGTGTCCTTTTTCAAACGTTACTTTAGACCTTAAACCCTCTTCAGTTTTTGCTGAGCAAAACGTTATCATAGGAGGCTCTCCTCAAAAAGAAAAATATGGCGATTTCAGTGAGGAAATGAAGCTTTTTGATAAGGCGCTTTACGAGATAATTTTAGGAGGGGATAAATCCAAAAGACCTTTTCATTTTCCTATTCCGACAATAAATATTACTAAAGATTTTCCTTGGGACGAGCCGGCTTTTGATGGAATTTTTGAGGCTTCGGCGAAATATGGCACGAATTATTTTGCTAATTATATTAATTCTGATATGGAAGCAAGCGATGTTCGCTCAATGTGCTGTCGTTTGCGTTTAGATCTGAAGGAACTGCACAACCGCGGAGGCGGAGGCTTATTCGGTTCAGGCAGTCTTACTGGGTCCATTGGCGTAGTAACTATTAATTTGCCAAGAATAGGCTATCTTTCAAAAACAAAGAAAGATTTCTTTAAAAGATTAAGCAGGGCTATGGATATAGCCGAGGAGGCGCTGGAAATAAAAAGAAAAACTATAGAGAAATTAATAGAGAGAAAACTTTATCCTTATTCGCGCTTTTATTTGTCCGGGGTTAAAGAGTCTAAAGGAAGATATTACGATAATCATTTTTCCACCATTGGCCTTGTTGGAATGAATGAGTGTCTGCTTAATTTTATCGGCAAGGATATTGCCTCCAATCAGGGCCGGAAGTTTGCTCTTGAGGTTATGGATTTTATGAGAAAACGGATAATTAATTATCAAGAGGAAACAGGCAATATATATAATCTGGAAGCAACTCCTGCGGAATCAACCTCTTACAGGCTTGCTCTTAAAGACAAGGAGCTTTATCCAGACATAATTACTGCTGGTACTGAAAAAAAACCCTATTATACAAACTCAACCCAGCTGCCGGTTGGGTATACGGATGATATTTTTGAAGCTCTTGATTTGCAAGACGAGATTCAAAGCAAATATAATGGCGGGACAGTGCTTCATTTGTTTTTAGGGGAGAAAATTTCTGATATTAATATTTTGAAAAAATTGATTAAGACTATTTTTAGCAAATATACTTTGCCATATATAACAATTACCCCGACTTTTTCCATTTGTCCCGTGCATGGCTATCTTTCAGGAGAACACTGGAGTTGTCCCAAGTGCGCGGTTGAACAGCCCTGTGAAGTCTATTCAAG
The DNA here is from genome assembly GCA_964399945.1 of uncultured Candidatus Saccharibacteria bacterium. Classification (GTDB taxonomy): domain Bacteria; phylum Patescibacteriota; class Minisyncoccia; order Minisyncoccales; family CG1-02-41-26; genus CAYNRT01. The sequence continues at coordinate 9,120 of CAYNRT010000001.1, forward strand.
AATAGTCGGTTATTACAGACCTGTTCAGCAGTATAATGAAGGCAAAGCCGAAGAGTATAAAGAGAGAAAAGTTTTTAAAATAGAAGGAGAGGACATAAAAACCCTTGCTTAACCTCGATATTTAAGATAGGATTAAATTCCTTTCTTTATGAAAATAGCTGGAATTCAAAAAACAACCCTTGTTGATTATCCCGGCAGAGTAAGCTGCACGGTTTTTGTGGCCGGTTGTAATTTCCGTTGTCCGTTCTGCCATAATCCGAGCTTGGTTTTGCCTGAATCTGTAGAAAAAAGCGAATTCCTTTCTGAAAAAGAGATCTTTAATTTTTTAGAGAAAAGAAAAGACTGTCTTGAAGGAGTTTGCATTACCGGCGGCGAGCCGACGATAAGTCCGGGAATTGTAGATTTTTGCAGGCGCGTCAAAGAAAAGGGTTATTTAGTAAAAATTGACAGCAACGGTACAAACCCGGAAATCTTAAGCGAATTGATAAGGGATAACTTGCTTGATTATGCGGCAGTGGACATTAAAAGTCCGAAAAAGAAGTATGCTTCTCTCTCTGGGTTAGAGGAAGGACTGATAGAACAAGTTTTGCTTAAAATAGAAGAAACAATAAACTTGCTGAAGAATAGCGGCATCCAATACGAATTCAGAACAACAGTTGTCCCTTCATTTTTAGACAAGGAGGATATTTTAGAAATAAGCCGCTGGATTGCTCCGGCGGACAAGTATGTTCTTCAGAATTTCCGTCCTCTTGACACATTAGATCCGAAACTGAAAAAGGTTAAGCCTTATCCAGACAGCTTTTTTCTGCAAATAAAGGAAGAGCTGAAGCCTTTTTTTAAGGAAGTTGAAATAAGGCGATAGGGAGGTTTATGACTTTTTCGCGCGCGTTTTCCTTTTGGCTCTCTTTTTTTATAATTGGAATTTTTGTTTCTTCTTTTGTTTCTCTTCCTTCGATGATAATTTTGGAAATTATCTTTTTAGGTTCTGCTTATTTTTTAATTCCTCTGTTCTTTCTTATTAAAAACCCGCGGCACGAAAAAAAATTAAAAAAAACCCTTATTGTTTTTGGAGTTTGTTTAATTATGTTTGGCTCTGCCTTTTTGCGCCAAACCGCTTTTGAAGCTTCTAGAACAACAGCTTCTTATACAATTGAAAACAAGAAAAGCAATGCAAGCATCGGCGTGCTTCAAAAAAGCCTTTACGCTTTTAAGGGTAAAGCTGAAAATATAATTCGCCAGAATTTTCTTCCCCCAGAATCATCAGTGCTTTTAGCTGTTTTAATCGGCAACAAAAAAGCTGCTTCTAAAGAATGGAATGAAAGACTGAACAGGAGCGGCCTGCGCCATATTACTGCTGTTTCAGGAATGCATATTGTTATTATATCAGGCGCAGTCAGTGCGCTTTTTTTGGGATGGGGCGCTTCAAGAGCAGCAGCTTTTTATTTAAGCATTATTTTTTTATGGCTTTTTGTGGCGATGGTTGGTTTTCCTGCTTCAGCCGTTAGAGCGGGAATAATGGCTTCTTTTGTTTTACTGTCTCAGAGAATAGGGCGGCCGGGGAGTGGAAAAAGAGCGCTTTTGCTTGCAGGTTTTGCGATGCTTTTTTTAAATCCAGCCCTTCTTAAGGAGAGCGTTGGATTCCAGCTTTCCTTTTTGTCTGCCGCAGGCATCATTTATTTGGCTCCTCTTTTAAAAGAACAATTAGAAAGAATATATTTTCTTAAACTTGCCGGAATTGCTTCAGCTGTTTCTGTTTGTTTTTCTGCTTATGCTTTTAGCGCTCCCTGTTTGATTTTAAGCTTCAATTCCTTGTCTCTTGTCTCTCCCTTGTCCGGGTTGGTTGTTACGCCGGCCCTTGGCCCTTTAATGGTCTTAGGTATTGTTTTTCTTCTGACAGGAATTGCGAGTTCAACAGCGGCTTTTTTCTGTGCCTTTCTTCTAAAACCTTTTTTATCTTATATTGTTTCCACAGCGTATTTGTTTTCAAAAGCGCCCTTTCTTAAGATTGGAAGAATGCTCAGCTTTTACGTTGCTGGAGTTTATTGTCTTTTCCTGTTTTTGCTAATTTTGTTTCTTCGCCGGAAGAAAGAAGCACTAATTTTTAAAGAGAAGAATTTTATCCGTGCTGATAGAAAGAACTAAATTAAACGAGATAGGCTTTAATTGTATAGGTTTTTGGATTTGCTTTAATATTTGTTATAATATAATACAAAGCTGTATGTAAGAAAATTATATACCGAGTCTAAATTAAAAATATGCGCAGAAATATAAATATCTTTAAAAAAGGGGTTATTAAAAAAAGCATTGCCATAGCTGCAGCTTTAATTTTTTTGGCGGGTGTTGCCGGTGGAGGGATGCTTGTCAGTTCAATAAAAGATCTGTCGCACAAAACTAGTCTCAGCAAGGTTTTTTCGGGCTTTTCTAAAAGTTGGCAGAAAGCAAAAGAGAGTGCAGAAATTAAGGAAAAAACTCCTTATACAGCTCAAACTCTGCAGGAAGAAAGAATAATAAAAGTGGTAGAAGAGTCAGCTCCAGCAGTGGTAAGCATTATTGTTAGCAAACAGGTAGCTGTGTATAAAGAATATTACGAAGACCCTTTTGAAGAGTTTAGAGATTTATTTGGTGACAGTTTTGGGTTTAAAATAAAGATTCCTCGTTACAAAAAAGAAGGGACAACAAAGAAAAAAGTGGGCGGTGGCACAGGATTCATTATTTCTAAGGACGGACTTATTTTAACGAACAAACATGTTGTTATAGACGAGAAAGCGGATTATACGGTTGTTTCAAGCAGCGGCAGGAAATATAAGGCAAAAGTTCTTGCCAGAGACCCTTTACAGGATTTGGCAATTTTAAAAATAGAGGGAGATAAAAAAATAGGTAGTGATGGCAAGGTTGTCTTCAGCGATTTCCCAACGCTTCCTTTGGGAGATTCTGACAATTTGAAGATAGGGCAAACGGTTATAGCCATTGGCAACGCTTTGGGGGAATTCCGCAATACTGTTTCGGTAGGAGTCATTTCCGGCTTAGGCAGAAGAATTACAGCGACTGGAGGCGGAATTGTGGAAAGCTTAGAAGATATTATTCAAACAGATGCCGCTATTAACCGCGGAAATTCCGGAGGGCCGCTCTTAAACCTTAAAGGAGAAGTTATCGGGGTCAATGTAGCAATGGCGCAGGGCGCTCAAAGCATTGGATTTTCCATACCGATAAACAAGGCCAAAAAGGACATAACTCAAATTAAGAGTATAGGCAAAATAGTTTACCCCTTTTTAGGAGTAAGGTGCTTATTAATAACCCCGGAGATACAAAGCGAAAAGAATTTAGGGAGCGATTACGGTGCTTTGATTGTTAGAGGTCAAGAAAACGAACCAGGAGTGGTTGAAGGCTCGGCGGCTCAAAAAGCAGGTTTGCGGGAAGGGGATATAATTCTTTCGGTGAATGGTGAAAGAGTTGATCAAAGAAACTCTCTTTCCAGAATTATTCAAAAGTATAAGCCGGGAGATAAAGTTGTTTTGGAAATTTTAAGAGGAGATAAAAAAATGAAGATAGAAGCTGTTTTAGGCGAAAAAACAAGCAGTTAATTTATTAAGATAAAATTATGCCATTTGCTCAAGGAGGCGATTTTACTCATAAATCACAAGAAGCAATGATGATGGCGCAAAACTTAGCCCGTAAAAACGGCCAGCGTCAGATAGATGCCCTTCATCTTTTGAGCAGTTTGCTTAACCAGGATGAAAGCATTGTCCTTACAGTTCTTGGTGCGCTCCAGGTTGATATTGGAGACTTAAAGAGTAAGACGGAAAAAGCTCTTAATCAAATTCCCTTTCTAGGATCCTTTCAAGCATCAGGGCAACTTTATTTAACGCAGGATCTTGCTCAAGTTTTGGAAAGAGCGCGGCTTGAAGCTGTAAATATGGGCGATGAGTTTATCTCTATAGAACATTTGTTTTTAGGTATTTTATCTGCAGGGGGGAGAGCTCGGGAAATTGTAGAAAAAGCAAAATTCCTTCCCGGCGCTTCTACTACATCTTTAAATAAAGAGGTTTTCTTAAATCAGCTTTTATCAATAAGAGGAGACGAAAAAATTACTGATCCCCAGCCAGAGTCAAAATTTGAAGCGGTAAAAAAATATACTCGTAATTTATCGCAGGAAGCAAGAGAAGGAAAATTGGATCCAGTTATCGGACGCGATGCTGAAATAAGGCGAATTATGCAGGTTCTTTGCCGGCGCACAAAAAACAACCCTGTTTTAATTGGAGAGGCTGGTGTTGGTAAAACAGCTATCGTTGAAGGCTTAGCGAAAAAAATTGTAAGTTTTGATGCTCCGGAAAGCCTGCAAAACAAGGAAATAATTGCTTTAGATTTAGGAGCCCTTATAGCCGGGACAAAATATCGGGGAGAATTTGAATCGCGGATCAAAGCTCTTCTGCGTGAGATAGAGCGTTCAAACAACAAATATATTTTATTCATTGACGAACTGCACACTTTGGTTGGGGCAGGGGCTGCCGAAGGGGCGATAGATGCTTCTAATCTTTTGAAGCCGGCGCTTGCTCGCGGCAAACTCAGAGCTATAGGAGCAACAACCTTAAAGGAATATCAGAAGTATATAGAAAAGGATGCGGCCTTAGAAAGGAGGTTTCAGCCTATCTATGTGCAGGAGCCTTCTGTGGAGGACACAATCAACATTTTACGAGGAATAAAGGAAAAATATGAAATGCATCACGGCGTTAAGATAAAGGATTCAGCAATAAAAGCGGCAGCCGAGCTTAGCAACCGCTATATTACTGACAGATTTTTGCCCGATAAAGCAGTTGATTTAATGGATGAAGCTGCTTCTTCTCTGCGGATGGAAATAGAGACAGAGCCTACAGATTTAGAAGAGCTTAAAAACGAAATTACCAAACTGGCAGTTGAGAAACAATCGTTGAAAAAAGAAGGCAAAGCAAAAAGGAGAATAGCGGCAGTAGAAAGAGCCCTCGCTGACCTTAAAGAAAAGGAAAAAAATCTTCGGGTGCAGTGGAGTTTGGAAAAAAATCTGATTAATGAGATTAAAACCTTAAAAAAAGAGATAGATTCTCTACAGCTTCAGATGGAAATTGCCCAACGCCAGGCGGATTTGGAAAAAGTTGCCGAGTTGAAATATGGAAAAATTCCTGAGATAAAGAAAAAATTAAACTCTGCGGAAAAAAAGCTGAAAAACCTTCAAAAAAAGAAGCATCTTTTAAAAGAAGAAGTTGATGAAGAAGATGTTGCCAGGGTTGTTTCCCGCTGGACAGGCATTCCTGTTACGAAACTGATTGAGGCAGAGGCGAAAAAATTGGAAAAAATGGAGGAAATTCTGCGGAAGCGTGTAATCGGGCAGGATGAAGCCATTAAAGCCGTAAGCAACGCTATTAGGCGTGGGCGTGCTGGCATTGCTGAAGAGAATAAGCCAATGGGAGTTTTTCTTTTCTTGGGTCCTACTGGTGTCGGGAAGACGGAAACAGCACGGGCGTTGGCCGACTTTCTTTTTAATACGGAAAAAGCCTTAATTCGGCTCGATATGTCCGAATATATGGAGAAATACAGCGTTTCTAAAATTATTGGTTCTCCACCCGGTTATGTGGGCCACGAGGAAGGCGGTCAATTAACAGAAAAGGTAAGGCGGCGTCCCTACAGCGTTATTCTTCTTGACGAGATAGAAAAAGCTAACCCAGAAGTGTTCAATATCCTTCTGCAGATTTTTGAAGACGGCCGCCTCACAGATGCTAAAGGCAGATTGGTTTCTTTTAAGAATACGATTATAATAATGACTTCTAATATTGGTTCTGAATATATTAATGAGATGCAGCCGGTTGGTTTTGAAAACCATAAAGACAATAGCGCGAGCCGTCGTGAAAAGCTTAAGAATAAGGTGTATCAGTCTTTAAGGGAAGCTTTCAAACCGGAATTTCTCAACAGAATTGATGAAGTTATTATTTTCAATTATTTAGGACGGAAAGAGATTAAGAAAATAGTTGATTTAGAGCTTAAGAAAGTAGAAGAACGTCTGAAAAAAATTAAAAGTATAAAAGTAAAGTTTTCTCCAAAACTTAAAGATTATTTATCCGACAAAGGTTTTGATCCAAATCTGGGAGCCCGTCCGCTTAAAAGACTGATTCAAAAATTAATTCTTAATCCCTTATCAATGAAGATAATAACTGCTGAAATTGGAGAGGGTAATAGAATAACTGCTGATTTTAAAAAGGGAGAGGTTGTCTTTCATATTGAAGGAAGAAAAGAAAAACATTCTGCAAAACAGAAAACTTAATATATATAATTTGGGATAATTCTAAAGCTGCAAAAATTGTTTTTTTGCAGTATTTTCTTAAAAGATAAACAAGGTTGAGACAGATGAAATTTTAGTTATGCCCTATATCTTCTTAGATGAATCCGGTGATTTAGGTTTTAATTTTAGAAAGAAGAAAACCTCAAAATTTTTTATCATTACTTGTTTATTTGTTGTAAATAAAAGACTAATTGAGAAGAAAGTGAGAAAAACGCATGCGGAATTGAAAAAGAAGTATAAAAAAAGATTCGGTGTTCTTCATGCGGTTAAAGAGAAACCGACTGTTCGCCGAAGATTATTAAAAAGGCTAAACGAAAAGGATTGTGTGATTATGACGATTTATTTAAACAAGAAACGAGTTTATACTAGACTTCAGGAAGAAAAAGCCGTCCTTTATAATTATGTTGCCAACATTTTGCTTGACAGAATTTATTCAAAGAAGTTGGTACCAATCGGTAAAAAGATAGAACTAATTGCTTCAAAGAGAGAAACGAACAAATTCTTGAATAAGAATTTTAGAAGATATTTAAACAGTCAAGTAAAAAACAAACATAAGATTGAGATAGTGATTAAGATAAAAACACCTTATCAAGAAAAGTCATTACAGGCAGTGGATTTTGTAAGCCGGGCTATTTTTAGAAAGCATGAATATGGTGATGATAGTTACTACAATATTATCAAAAGTAAAATCGTTGAAGAAAATCCTTTGTTTCCATAAAAAACAAAACCCCGCGTGCTATTTACGAGCAACCATCCGGAAGCCCACACGCGAGGATTTACTTGCTTATAAACAGTATAACAAAAAATTTGATGTCAAGCAAGAAAGCTTGACAAATAAAATTTAATTTGCTAAGCTTAAGATAACGTGAGGGCTTATCTCCAAAGCCGGCAAAAGACCTCTAATTTAGAGGTCTTTTGCTTTATATTAAAATTACAAAAAGTATGGAGAATTTTTTAGAATATTGTTCTGTAAGGTATGTTATTAATAATTTTTTGTAATATGCATTGATTGCTTTTTATGTTGTGCTACAATAAAAACGGACCGGGAGCTGGCCCTCACGTTTTAGGTTTTTGGAGGTTAAACCCTCCCGGTCCGTGAATTTTGAGATTTTGCCGACAGAAACTGAAAATTCAAGAAGAACTGTTTCCCGGAGCCTGTCAATTTATGAAAAGTTTAAGAAGAGGTGTTTTGCTAAAAAAATATACAACTTTCCGCATCGGCGGCCCGGCCCGTTATTTCTGCAGTATTCAGAATGAAGAAGAGCTTGTTAGAGCAGTAGATTGGGCAAAAGACAAGGGTCTGCCTTTTTTTGTTTTGGGTGGAGGCAGTAATCTACTTGTTTCAGACAGGGGATACAACGGTCTTGTGATAAAAATAGAAGAATCTGTCCAAAAGAGAAAGGGAATAGCCTTAATACAGGCCAATTGCCTTTCAGTTTGGGCAGGAGAGAAATTATCCGTTGTAGCCGAATTTGCAGCTGAAAAGGGACTTACAGGTCTTGAATGGGCGACTGGTCTGCCCGGAACTTTGGGCGGGGCAATAAAGGGCAATGCTAGTGCTTTTGGCAAATCAATATCGGATGTTTTAAAAGAAGTAAGGTTTATTGATGTATCAGACGGGGTAAAGCCTGCAGTTAAGTGCTTAGCCGCGGGGAAATGCGGTTTTTCCTGCAAAAAAAGCTTATTTACAGACAACCAAAACTTGATAATTGTTTCAGCTTTAATTGTCTTAAAGAAAGGAGAAAAGAAAGACATAAAAAAAATTATGTCCGCTAATTTGGCTTATCGGAAGAGAAACCACCCCGCAGAACCTTCTGCCGGATGCATTTTCCGCAACCAAGATTTTAGTAAGGAAAAGGGTAAATTTAAAGAACTTGTGAAAAAGCTTCCTCAGGCTAAAAAATTTAATCCCTCTGCTGTACCAGCTTCTTTTTTAATAGATAAAGCTGGTCTCAAGGGAAAAAGAGCTGGAGGCGCGCAAATTTCTCGGAAACACGCTAACTTTATTATCAACACAGGAAATGCTACAGCAGAAGATGTCTTGTTTTTGATAAAACAAGTGAAAAAAACAGTGAAGGAAAAGTTCGGCATTATCCTTACAGAGGAAATTAGATATCTTGGCTTTTAATGAAGAACAGCTTTATTTATAATGTGTGATGAAAGAACAAAAATGAAAACAGTAAACTATGTCTTTTCTTAAGAAAATTTTTCCTGATTTCAATACAAAATTTCTTAGAAAAACAGAACCTCTAATTGCTGAAATTAATGCCTTAGAAAAAAGCGTAGAAAAGTTTTCAGACGAAGCTATAAGGGAGAGAATAGGAGAAATTAAAAGAGCATTGAAGGAGGGCGTAAAAAAAGAGGAAGATGTTTTAACAGAGGTTTTTGCTTTAACCCGGGAAGCGGCAAAAAGAACACTGGGACAGCGTCACTTTGATGTCCAGCTTGCTGCAGGTATTGTTTTGCATCGAGGTATGATAGCTGAAATGAAAACAGGAGAAGGAAAAACCCTCGCTGCTACCTTAGCTGCCTCTTTAAACGCTTTAAGAGGAAAGGGTGTGCATATTGTTACAGTTAATGATTATTTGGCCAAGAGAGACACGGTTTGGATGGGTCAGATATATAATTTATTAGGCATCTCGGTGGGATGTATTACACACAACGCAAGCTATTTGTATAGTGAACAGACTAATGTTCAGGAAAATGAGTCTGCGGTGGAAGAGAGCAGAGACAAAGAGAGAGATGCAGTGGGAGGATTTAAGGTGGTTGAAAATTTTCTTCAGCCTTGCTCCAGACAGGAAGCTTACTGTGCCGATATTACTTACGGCACTAACAATGAATTCGGTTTTGATTTTTTACGAGACAATCTCGTTTTTAATTTAGAAGATAAGGTGCAGAGAGAATTTTCTTTCGCTATAGTGGATGAAATTGACTCCATTTTAATAGACGAAGCAAGAACGCCGCTTATTGTTTCTGCTCCTGACGAGGAGAGTTCAAAATGGTATAAAGATTTTTCGCGTATAGCTCCTCGCTTGAAAAAAGATCTTCATTACGAAGTAGATGAAAAGCTTAAAGTAGTTGTTCTTACTGAAAAAGGCATTGAAGAAGTGGAAAAGTTTTTAGGGGTTGACAACATTTACGAAGAAAAAGGAATCCGCTATATCCATCATTTAGAACAGGCCTTGCGGGCGGAGGTTTTTTTCAAAAAGGACCGCGATTATATTGTAAAAGACGGAGAAGTTATTATTGTCGATGAGTTTACCGGTCGTTTAATGCCGGGTCGTCGTTGGTCGGGCGGTCTTCATCAAGCTGTTGAAGCAAAAGAAGGGGTTCAGGTAAAACCAGAATCGAGGATTTTAGCTTCTGTTACCTTCCAAAATTACTTCAGAATGTATAAGAAGCTTTCTGGTATGACAGGTACCGCGGCCACTTCGGCAGAAGAATTTAGGAAAGTTTATGGCTTGGAAGTGATTGTAGTGCCGACAAATAAGCCTATGATAAGAGAAGATTTGCCAGATAAAGTTTACAAGACAGAGAAAGGAAAGTTTACAGCTATAATTAATGAAGTAAAGAGGCGTCACCAAAGAGGTCAGCCTGTGCTGGTTGGCACGAGCTCTATTGAAAAAAATGAAATTCTTGCCAGAATGCTTGACCGGGAAGGAGTAAGATGTGAAGTTTTAAATGCAAAAAACCACCAACGCGAGGGTGAGATTATAGCTCAAGCCGGACGCAAGGGCGCTGTTACTGTAGCAACGAACATGGCCGGCCGCGGAGTAGATATAATATTGGGCGGGAATCCGCCAGACAGCAAAGAGGCTGAAGAAGTAAAAAGTTTGGGAGGACTTCATGTTATCGGAGCTCAGCGGCATGAATCTCGAAGAATTGATGACCAGTTGCGAGGGAGAAGCGGCAGACAAGGAGACCCAGGCTCTTCGCAATTTTTTATTTCTTTAGAAGATGATATTTTAAGGATATTCGGAGGAGAAAGGATTAAGAAGCTAATGTCTTTTTTAAATATTCCCGAAGATTGTCCTATTGAAGCAAAAATGCTTTCTGGCGCTATAGAGAAGGCCCAGGCAAGAGTTGAAGGTATGAATTTTGATGCCCGAAGTCATGTACTGCAGTATGATGATGTAATAGCGAAGCATAGAAATAAAATTTATTTTTTAAGGAACGAATTGCTTAAGGGAGACAATCAAGCGCTTAAAAAATATCTTCTTTCTCTTTTCAAGGAAGAAATTGCTGAGATGTTCAGTGCTTACTGGGATAGCGATAAAGAAAAGGTGCTTGAGGAGCTGAAGACAATAATTCCTCTTTCTCCAGAAGCTCAAAACAGAATTCTAAATCTAAAAGATGCAGCAGAAGCAGAGAAATTCATTAATACTCTTTTAAAAGAATTTCTAAATAAAAAAGAAAAAGAAGAGGAGGGAGACAATTTCAAAAAATTAGTGAAGTTTGTGTGTTTGAACACTCTTGATTCTTTATGGTCGGAGCATCTGGAGGTTATGGATGCTTTAAAAGATTCAGTAAATTTAAGAGCTTATGGTGGCCGCGATCCTTTAGTAGAGTATAAGACAGAAGGGCACAAGCTTTTTCAGCGCCTACAGGCGGCGTTCCGCTCTCAAGTTACCCGCACGCTTTTTAAGCTTAGCTTGTCTCTTCAGGCGCGCTAAGAGACTATATACTGTAATAAAGATTGAAAAAAGAAAAGTTTTCTGTTAGAATCTAAAACAAAGTGAAATTAAGATAAAAATTCTTTAAGGATTGCAGAAATATGCTTGGGCAAAAAATGTATATTAAGCTGATAATCATACTTGCTTTGGCTTTTTTTGGTTTTGCTTTGGTGTTTCCTTCTCCATTTAACAAAACTATTGCCTGCTTAAATAAGCGGGTTTTGCATTATACAGGCATAAAGGCGCCCTTTTTCCCTGTAGTTCCTTTTAAGCTCGGTTTAGACTTGCAAGGAGGAAGCTATTTGGTTTACGAGGCTGACTTAAGCAAGGTAGCCAAGAAAGACTGGTCAGAGCGGATGCAGGGACTTCGGGACGTAATAGAAAGAAGAATTAATTTTTTCGGTGTGCGAGAACCTGTTGTCAGAATTGAAGAAGGAGGCGGCAGGAAGAAGCTCGTAGTTGAGTTGGCTGGAGTTAAAGACGTTGATGAAGCGATAAAAATGATAGGAGAAACGCCTTTATTGGAGTTTCGCAGAGAGGCTGAGCAAGAAAATAGTTCTGGCACGCAGAAGGAAGAAATGAAAGTGTCTTTCGTGCCGACAAAGCTTACTGGACAGTATCTAAAAAAAGCTCGGCTTGACATTAATCAGACTACTTTAGAACCGCAGGTTCTTTTGGAATTTGATAAAGAGGGGGCAAAAATTTTTAGACAGCTTACAGCTGAAAATGTCGGAAAAAGATTAGCTATATATATAGACAATGTCCTAATTTCAGCTCCGCGTGTACAGGAGGAGATAAAAGGAGGAAAAGCGCAGATTACGGGCAGATTTACTTTAGAAGAAGCAAAAAAGCTTGTAAGAAACCTTAATGCCGGTGCTTTGCCGGTACCGATAAAATTGATTTCTCAAACAACAATTGGCCCTGTGCTGGGCAGACTTTCTTTGGAGAAATCCTTAAAAGCGGCTGTAATTGGTTTTTTGGCTGTAGCTGTGTTTATGATATTGTTTTATAGGGTTTCCGGATTCTTTGCTTCTTTAAGTCTTTTACTCTATGGACTCATTTTGCTTTCTCTTTTTAAACTTATACCTATTACGCTCACTTTGGCCGGAATAGGAGGGGCAATTCTCTCTGTAGGTATGGCGGTTGACGCCAATGTTTTGATATTTGAAAGGCAGAAAGAAGAAAGAAAAGCAGGAGAAAGCTTTGCCCGGACAATTTCTATCGGATTTTCCCGAGCCTGGCCTTCTATAAGGGACAGTAATTTTACAACCCTATTGGTGGCTCTGATAATGTTTTCTTTCGGCACGAGTTTTGTTAAGGGATTTGCTCTTACTTTAGGCTTGGGGATTTTAGTGAGCTTGTTTTCCGCGCTTTTTGTGACAAAAACCTTGCTGACTCTGTTTGTTGACAGCAAGATTGAAAAGATAAAATGGTTTTGGGTGTGATGCAAGAACACAAAGAATAGCACCAAATAATATACGGGCGATAAATAATAAAGAGCAAATAATTTGTTTATGTATATTCCTTTTATTAAATACAGAAAAATATTTTACTGCTTATCCGGTCTTTTAGTGATTGCCTCTTTTGCCGCTATGATTTTTTTCGGGCTTCGCTTCGGCATTGATTTTAAAGGAGGCAGTTCTCTGCAGGTTGAATACAGCCAAAAAAGGCCTCCTTTGGAAGATATTCGAGAGAGCTTGAAAGAGGTTGGTTTAAGCGGATTTTCAGTTCAGCTTTCAGGCGAGAAAGGCGTTATTTTAAAGGCAAAGGAGCTTGATGAAGAGATGCACCAGAAAGTTTTGGCTGGACTTGAAAAATTGGGCGACGTAAAAAGCGGCTCAGAAAGTTTTCAGTCAATAGGGCCTGTTGTCGGCAGAGAATTGAAAGAAAAGACAAAAAAAGTTGTTTTCCTAGCCCTTTTTGCCATTTTAATTTATATCGCCCTCAGTTTTCGCAGAGTTTCCCGGCCGATTAAATCTTATATTTACGGCATTGCCGGCCTTATTGCTCTTTGCCATGACGTTTTTATTCCCTTAGGCGTGCTGGCGCTTTTAGGTAAATTCTATGGCGCGGAGATAAACATTCCGATTATCACCGCCTTTCTTACGGTTTTTGGGTATTCTATTAACGATTCAGTGGTAGTCTTTGACAGAATAAGAGAGAATCTGCTTAAGTCAGGGCACTTGCCTTTTGAAGAGGTTGTTGAAAAGAGCCTTAACCAAAGCCTTATCCGCTCTGTCAATACTTCTTTTACAACCCTCCTTGTGCTTTTGGCGATATTCTTTTTCGGCGGACAAACGCTAAAATTATTTTCTTTCAGTCTTGCTCTGGGCATATTGTTGGGAACTTATTCTTCAATTTGTTTAGCCGCTCCTTTTTTGGTTAGCTTTTTAAAAGCGAGAAACAAAAAAGCGTAGAATCGAACTTAGAATCAAGATTTGATTTTTTTATTGACAAAAACATTTATTGCGGTTATTATTAAAAAATATCTTGGAATCTGCAGGAATAGAAAAATGGTTTGGTGAAAATGGGTTTACATAAAGTAAATAAAATAATAATTCCAAAGAAATGCAAAAGGAAAAAAACATAAATTACAAACAACTTTCTCAAAACCTTTTAGCTGCGCTTCCGGAAAGGCAAAAAATGGTTTTAAAACAAAGGTTTGGTTTAGACGGAAGCGAAATAAAAACCTTAGAAAGCATTGGCAGAAGCCTCGGTATTACCAGAGAAAGGGTGCGTCAAATTGAAGCTGAAGCGCTGAAGAAAATAAAAGAAAAGAACGCTTCTTCTTTAAAGAGTCTTTTTTTGATGATTGAAAGAAGATTAAAAGATTTTGGCGGGATAAAAAAAGAAGACTTGTTTTTAAGTGCTTTAGGTGACAAATCATGTCAACAAGACATTTATTTTATTCTTTCTCTTGACAATCGGCTTACACGTTTGAACGGGAATAAGAAATTTTATCCTGCCTGGATGATTGATGTAAAGCTTCTTAAAGAGGCAGAGAAAGTGATTGCTCGTTTAGAAAATTTTTTTAAGAAAAAGAAAAAACCTGTTTCTAAAAAAGAATTTAAAAACCTTGTCAAAGAAATAGGGGGAGGTGGAAATTTTGCTTTTTCTGCGATTGAAATCTCAAAAACCATAGAAGAAGGGCCTCTTGATTCTGTAGGTCTTGCGGTGTGGCCGGAGATTAATCCGCGAAGAGTTAGGGATAGAGCTTATCTTGCCCTGAAAAAGGTGGGAAAACCGCTTCATTTTGTCGAAATTGCTTCTGCGGCCGGCGCTATAAGCGGAGGACTTGTCTCGCCGCAAAATGTTTATCCTCAAACCGTCCACAATGAACTTATTAAAGATGAAAGGTTTGTGTTGGTGGGGCGCGGCATGTATGCTTTGAGTGAATGGGGTTATAAGCCGGGCAGGGTGAGAGAAATTATAGCTCAAATACTTAAGGAATCGCCCAGACCGCTTAAAAAAGAAGAGGTGATTGATAAAGTTCTTGCCCAGCGTTTTGTTAAAGAGAATACAATTTTGGTAAATTTGCAAAACAAAAATTATTTTAAAAGAGACAAAGAAAGTAAATATCATTTGGCTTAGATGTCTATTCATTACTTTAATTAAGAGCAAAAACGCGCTTAATAGGGCGCGTTTTTGTTTTCTGTTTGTATTGTTAAAAGTGTTTTGAGGCGGGGAAACAAGATTATAATTAAATAATTTAAAATTGACAAAGGCTATTTTAACTTATATGATAATTAAAAGCGCACTTAATTCCAAAAATTTGGCTTAACAGCGCTGGAGTGTTATGAATAAAGTAATTTTATTTGCTGAGGCTAATTTTCGCGATAAAAAAGAGGTTTTTGGTATAAAAAGGCCTGATCGCCGGCAGCATGTTTATATTATAGGAAAAACAGGCGTAGGAAAAACTGCTTTATTGAAAAATATGGCTTTTCAGGATATTCAGAACGGAGAAGGCTTAGCCATTATTGATCCGCATGGTGAATTTGTTGAAGAGGTTTTGGAAAAAATTCCTTCCAGCCGCGTTAAAGATGTTGTTTATTTTAATCCAGCGGATATTGAACATCCCATTGGCTTCAATGTTCTAGAAGTTTCCAATCCGGACTATAAGCATTTAGTTGCTTCAGATTTAATGAGTATTTTCACGAAAATTTGGGCAAATGTCTGGTCAGCGAGAATGGAATATATTCTCAATAACTGCATTCTTGCTCTTCTTGATACGCCAGGAAGCACTCTTTTAGGCATACCTCGCATTTTAGTAGATAAAGATTACCGCCAAAAGATAGTTAACAACATAGAAGATCCAGTAGTAAAATCCTTTTGGGTAAGTGAGTATGAGCAATGGCGCGACCAATTCAGGAATGAAGCTATAGTGCCAATTCAAAACAAAGTCGGTCAGTTTCTAAACACGTCTTTTATTCGGAACATTGTTGGTCAACCTAAAAGCACTATTAATATTTCCGAAATAATGAATAGCGGAAAAATTCTTTTGGTTAATGTTGCTAAAGGAAGAATAGGGGAGGATAATTCTGCTCTTTTGGGGGCGATATTTGTTACGAAAATGCAGTTAGCAGCCATGGAGCGCGTAAGGATGCCTGTTGAGAAAAGAAGGGATTTCTATCTTTATGTTGACGAATTTCAGAACTTTGTTACTGAATCTTTCGCTTCAATTTTATCTGAAGCGCGTAAATACCGCTTAAATTTGATTATTGCTCATCAGTATATAGGTCAATTAATTACTGAAACCAGCACAAGGGTGCGGGATTCTGTTTTTGGTAATGTAGGCACTTTAATCAGTTTTCGGGTGGGGGCTGCCGACGCAGAATTTTTGGAAAAAGAATTCTATCCGGAGTTTAACGCTCAAGACTTGGTTAATCTGCCAAATTACAATATTTATTTGAAGCTGATGATTGACGGAATGACCAGTCGTCCTTTTTCAGCGACAACTTTGCCGCCAATGGTTTTGCCGCACAACCAAAACAATAAAGAAACAATTATTGATTTTTCCCGCAAGAAATATTCTCTGCCCCGCAAAAAAGTAGAAAAAGAAATAGCTGAATGGAGTGGAATGTCATTAAATACAGAGAATAAAGCGAAACGAGGGGTTAAGATTTTCAAGAAAAGCCCTTTCCGCAGAAGACCACAAGGAGATTTTAGCCGGCTTAGTGATTTAGGTATAGAGTTCCCTGTTAGCGGCTCGGCAAAAGCGCTTTCACAAAAAAGCGCTGTCCGAAAATTTGCCCCACCGAGCATTTCTTTAGAAGAAGCGGCGAAAAGAAGGCCTGAGAGCTTTAAAAAACGAAAAAAAATTAATATAGAAAAATTAAGAAAAATTGTAGAAGACTCTTTATTGGAGAACGAGAGAAATCAAAGCAGCGAACAATTGGAAAAGGAAGAAAAAAATTAAAAGCTTTATTAAGCAGCCGTGCGGGCTTGCTTTTCTGTGTGTTTGGAGATATTGGCTTTAATAAGCCGGAAATTTGAAAAAACAATATCTTATGCTATGCTGGAAACAAACCTTTTGCCCTGTTGGAGCTGTTTCTTAATTATATGCCTAAGAAAGAAGTAAGAATTCGCAAAATTAAATTGGCGCCTCCTCCTCCTGAGTTGCCGATTTTCGGCAAAGTTGATCCGAAAAAATGCTCTTTTTTTGGCAGAACAAACTATGAGGCGCCTTTGGAAGAGAAAAAATTTATTTTTGGCATTAAACGAAAGGACAGAAGGCGACACGTTTACATTGTTGGTAAAAGCGGCGTTGGCAAAAGCAAGCTTTTGGAACTTTTGATACGTCAGGACATTGCTTATGGGCATGGTCTCTGTCTAATTGATCCTCATGGCGATGTTATTGAAAATGTCCTTGATTTTATTCCGGAAAACAGAATTAACGATGTTGTTCTTGTTGATCCTTCAGACAAAGACTTTCCTGTTTCTTTTAATCCTATACAGAATGTAGCGCCTGAGCTGAAACACCAAGTAGCCCAGGGACTGATAGAGGTTTTGGAAAAACAGTTTGGGGCAAACTGGACTCCAAGACTGGAGCATGTTTTTCGTTTTACTGTTTTAGCTCTGCTTGATTACCCTAAAGCAACAATGCATGGAATGATTTCAATGCTTACTGATAGAAATTATCGCCAGAGGGTTGTTGATTATATTGAAGACGATATGGTTAAAAAGTTTTGGGCAATTGAGTTTGCCGATTGGTCAGAAAAATTTGATACAGAAGCGATTATCCCTTTAGTTAATAAACTAGGTCAGTTTTTGTCAAATCCGCTTTTACGGAATATTTTTGGCCAGGAAAAAAACAAGATAGATTTGGAATATATTATGAACAGCGGAAAAATACTTTTAATATCTCTTTCCAAAGGCAAATTGGGCGAAGAAAACTCCAGTTTTTTTGGTTCAATGTTTATTACTAAACTTTATCAGGCAGGAATGGCGCGTGCTTCAATGAGAGAAGAAGAAAGAAAAGATTTTTATCTTTATATTGACGAGTTTTATAATTTAGTAACAAACACTTTTGAAAACTTGTTCTCCGAATCGCGCAAGTATGGCCTTTGCATCACAGTTGCCCACCAATACATTGCTCAACTTCTACCCTCGGTGATGGAAACGGTTCTTGGCAATACAGGGACGATAATAGTTTTTCGTGTTGGTGGAAACGACGCCCGCAAGCTGGTCCCGGAAATGACACCGGTTTTTCAAGCACAAGACATGATAAACCTGGGGACAAGAGAATTTTTTATTAAAATGACCATCGACGGAGATACCTTCGATCCTTTTTCGGCGGAAACTTTAAAAGTTTTTCCTCCTACTAATATTTCTTGTCGTGAAGCAATATTAAGACAAAGCCGGCAGAAATATGCAGTTCCAATAGCAGAGGTAAAAACGGAACTGAAAAGGATAATTGGAGGGAAAAGCGCTAACGAAGAAGCTAAGAAGGAGGTGGAAAAAGAAAAAAATGCAAAAGAGGGGATAGCTGATCAAAAAAAGACAGATAGTAAATCTGAAGGTGATGAACCCATTGTGTGAAAATCAAAGTTTTTAGTATAATAAAATAAAAAACAAAATGTTTTTAGCAGAGGCAATAAAAATTTTGTTAATTGCCAGCGGTCTCCTTTTTGTCGTTTTCGCCTATTTTTGCGATCTTTGGACTGAACGTGATCCGCGGCGGCCGGAAAATATATTAGCGGGAATAGCGATTTCCTCTTTATATGTTTTTAAAATTATTTTTTTTAGTTTTTTGATAATTTTTGTTTTTTCTTTGTTTTTGGACAAAATTATTTATTAAAGATAGAAAAATGAAAATGCTTTAAATTTATGCTTGCAGATATATTTTCAACAATTGTCCTTTTTTTGAGAGAATGGTGGTGGCTTATTCTGCCGCTAATTCTTTATCCTGCTGCCAAGAATCTTTATCTTTATTGGATTGGCTGGGAAATTTTTTACAGGAGAGGAATTGATAAAGATTGGGGATTGTTTGAGATTATTCCACCTAGTGAAATAGAGAAGCCTTTCAAAGCAATGGAGGATATTTTTACTCGTTTATGGCCCATATATGACGGTCCCTGCTGGCGCGAAAGGTGGTGTGGCGGTGAATTCCCGAGCGCTTTTTGGTTTTCCTTCGAAATTGTAAGTATTGAAGGAAAAGTGCATTTTTATATCCGCATTCAGAAAAAAGCACGGGCAACTTTGGAAACAGCAATTCAAACTCATTATCCGGAAGCTGAAATTATTGAGGTTGAGGATTATACGTTGAAAGTGCCGCAGGACGTGCCCAATAGAAAGTATGAAATGTACGGTGAAGATTACAAATATTGGCTTGATGAAGTTATGCCCATTAAGACGTACGAATATTTTGAATCTTCTTTTCCAGAAAGTATTCCCGGTGAAAAAAAGATGGATCCTATTTATTCATTACTTGAACATCTTACTAAGCTACGTCAAGGTGAGCAGTTTTGGGTGCAGGCAGTTTGTGCTCCTGTAACCAATAAAGAGATACCTTGGGTGGACATGATTAAGGATAGGATAAATAAAGAGGTGGGCCGGAAGGCAAATGAGAAACCAAGATCAATAGTAAGTCAAATTTTAGGATTGCTTTTTTTTGGCAAGCCGTTAGCAGTTGAAAAAGCAGCCGAGTCTGTTATTCCTCCAGAGATGCATCTTACGCCGGGCGAGAAAGAAACAGTTGCTGACTTGGAGAAAAAGAAAGGCAAATACGGCTTTAAGGTTTGGATGCGTACTGTTTATCTGGCAGAGCGGGAGAAATACTTTTCTCCAAACGGAAAGATATTCAGAGGTTATTTGAGTCATTTTGTCTCCGCTGGTAATTTTATTATGTTTTGGTCTAAAACTCGCCCGCGGCTCCAATATTTTTTCCGCCGCCGTCGGGAGTATAAGCGTAAAAGAGATATCTTTGAAAAATATGTCAAGAGACTGCCGCCGAAATATCCGAATATAGTAGAGGGCACTTCAATTCTAAGCACCCAAGAATTAGCAAGTTTGTTTCATTTTCCGCTTAAGGCTTCAAATCTGCCTCCGGGCGTACCGCGAGTTGTGGTAAGAAAAAGAGATTTGCCGCCGGGCGTACCCCTAGAAAGCGCGGGGCAGAAGGCGGAAGACAAACAAGCGAAAAATATATAAATTGCAGAAAAATAATAATATAAAAAATTAAAATTTATGAAGAGCATAAAAGGCGTATCTTTCTACAACAGCAGGGTGATTGTAAGGTGCGATTTTAATGTTCCCAAAGTACGGTTATCTTCAGGCAAAACCATAGTTGACCCTTTTAAAATAGAAAGTTGTTTAAAAACTGTAAACTACCTTAAGAACAGCGGCGCTAAAATTATTTTAATCAGCCATTTCGGCAGGCCCTTAGAGAAGAGAAGAAGGGCAAGGAGAAAAAATTATTCTCTAATTTTTCTTAAGGAAACAATAGAAAAAGTATTTGGACAGAAAATAATTTTTTCGGAAAAGATTTTCGGCAAAGCTCTACAAATGAAAATAAAAAAAATGAAGCCGGGACAGATTATTTTGTTGGAAAACCTGAGGTTTAAAAAAGGGGAAGAAGAGAACAGTAAAGCTTTTGCTCAAAAGCTTGCTGCTTTGGCTGACTCTTATGTTAATGAAGCTTTTAGCGTTTGTCATCGGCAGCATGCTTCAATTGTTTCTCTGCCGAAACTTCTTCCGTCTTTTGCTGGAATTCAGCTGCAGGAAGAAATAGAGGCGCTTTCTAAGATATTAAAACGCCCTAAAAAACCGCTGGTTGTTGTTGTTGGCGGATCAAAAACTTACTCCAAATTGAAAATGGTTAAGCCGCTTTTAAAAACTTCTGCTCATATTTTGTTTGGAGGAAAAATTTCGCGTGATATTTTAACTGTAAAAGGAATTTCCATTGGTCCGGCTTGGCCTGATGAGAAGTCGAGAAATATTATAGAAAAGATAGATATTACTAACCCGAAAATTCATCTGCCTGTTGATGTTGTTGTTTCTCCGAATGCTGCGGGGAATTTATATGTTCGTGAAACAGCGCCTGGAAGCGTGAGGAAAGAAGAGGATATTTTTGATATAGGAGAGGAGACAATCAAAACTTTTTCAAAGATAATAAGGATAGGGCGTACAATTTTTTGGTGTGGCCCCCTCGGCTTTTTTGAGAATAAAAAATTTTCCAAAGGAACAGAAAAAATAGCCAAAGCTATAGCTGGATGTGGAAATGCTTTTAAAGTGGCCGGAGGAGGAAGCACAATTTCAGCTATTAGAAGCTTTGGTTTAGCGGATAAATATTCTTTTCTTTCCGCTGGCGGCGGCGCAATGCTGGCTTTTCTTTCTGGCGAAAAGCTTCCGGGTATTGAAGCTTTGGAATAATTTTTTAAAAGCGTAAATTTTCTGTTTTCTAATTTTATACTTTATGCCCTGCCAGATAAAAAATTTAGCAAAAGCAGCCCGGCGGATAAGGAAAGCGATTGAGAATAATGAAAAAATCGTTCTTTTTTCAGATAGCGATTTGGACGGAACAACTTCCCTAATAATTTTAGAAGAAGCAATAAAAGCTGCGGGCGGGCAAGTATTAGCCCGTTTTTTCCCAGACAGGAATGAGGAAGGATATGGGTTTACAAAAAAAGGCTTAAAATATCTGAAGAAATATGCTCCCGGACTTCTTATACTTTCGGATTGCGGCATATCTAATACGCAGGAAATTAAAGAAGCGGAGAGACTCGGGTTTGAGACAATTATTATTGACCATCACGAAATATTAGTTGATTTGCCTTCTGCTTCTATTATTGTTAATCCGAAGCAAAAAGGAGATAAATATCCCTTCAAATTCCTGGCTGCTTGCGGTATCTGTCTTAAATTAAGCAGGGAGTTGTTGGGGGAGAATATCCCTTCTGCTTTAGAACAGGATATTTTTACTTTAGCGGCTATAGGAACGATTGCTGATAAAATGCCTCAAAAAGAGGACAATAAACTGATAATAAAAGAAGGATTATCTTATTTCCCTTTTAGCTCTAGACCGGGCTTAAGAATATTTTTTGATATGTATCCAGATCTTTCCTCAAGAGAAGTTGTGCAAAAAATTGTTTCTTTTCTTCAAATTACAACTATGCAGGAGCATTTGACAGAAAGTTATATTTTTTTAAACACTTCTAATCAAAAGAAACTTCAAGCTATGCTTAGAAGGTTCACAGCGGAGCAAAAAAGCAGGGCAGAAGCAATTACTGAAATAATTAATCAAATTAAAAAGGAAGATTTAACCGGTAGTTTGCCGGTTATTATAAAAAAAAGCAAGAATATCTCTGCAGCCTTAACAGGAGCCATAGCTTCAAGGGTCTATGCAGAGTTTAAGAAGCCAAGCTTTATATTTGCCTGGCGCGGTGAAATCATAAGGGGCTCAGCGAGATCCGGAAAGAAGATTAGTACAACTGATGCTTTAAAAAAGTGCTCCCTTTTCTTAGAGACCTTTGGGGGACACCCGCCAGCATCCGGTTTTAGCTTAAAGAAGAAGAATTTTAAAAGTTTTGAAAAATGTTTAAAAGCCTATTTTAAAGAAAAAAATAGGGTAAATTAAAAAGCATTGATATTAAACATTATGCAAAATCTTATTATTAATATTGATGGAGGATCACGAGGAAATCCCGGCCCGTCGGCCATAGGCGTTGTTTTTTCTGATGAGGACGGACGAATCATAAAGAAGTATTTTCAGTATCTTGGTGAAGGAACAAACAATGAAGCAGAATACCAAGCCCTTATATTTGCTCTAAAAAAGGCAAAAAGCCTTTTTGGCAAAGAAAAAGCGGTGAAAATGGAGATAGAAATTAAGTCTGATTCCGAGCTGTTGGTTAAACAGATGAATGGAGAGTATAAGATAAAAAATCCCAATATCCAAAAGCTCTTTCTGGAAGCATGGAATCTTAAGGTTGAATTTAAGAACTTAAAATTTTCATTAGTGCCGCGCGAAAAGAATAGTATAGCGGATAATCTTGTTAATCAAGCTCTTAACAAGGAGGCGGCACAAAAAAAGTTGTTCTATTAATTTCAAATTAAAGCAAAAATCCGCCCTCAAGCGGATTTTTACTTCTGGCTGGCCTGTAAGCCGAATTCTGTCATCCCGCTGAAAACGGGACGGATAATCATTTATCTAGGCCGGCGGTTACCCGACGGCTCAAGCGAAGCACCTTTTTGAGCAGTAATGCCCAAAAACTTTCTTCTTGCACCCGATAAGGATTTAGCCGTTTCACCTTCGCATTACTGCGAAGCTCATCCTGAAGGACAGGATGCCTTGGCTTTTCAGCTTCGGCGTCTCTGTTCGCACCTCTATCCCGCTAAAAGCGGGACGGCGGGTGTTACCCGCTATCTTTTTAGACCTCGCCGGAGGCGAGGAATGGGTGTTCGGACTTTCCTCCTTCCCGCTAAAAGCAGGAAGGCGATTATCCGGCCAGCCTTTTTCATTTTAATTAAAAAAGGTTTTTTGTCAATTTTTATTTTCTAAAAAACTAACATTATTCCTTGTTATTGTGAAATTCTACTGGTATTAAATATTACAGAAATTTTCAATAACAAGACTTTTAAATTTTCAAGTATTTTTGGACAGCTATTGAAAAAGAGGAGGCTCCCAATAGGAAAATAATTGAAATTTGCGCTCCAAATAAGAGAAGGAAATTGCGGCCGAAAAAGGATAAAATATTAAAGCCTAAAAACCAATTCTGAAACCAGTTATTCAATAAAAGAAAGCAAATTAGAAGTAAAACATCAACTACTAAAATAGAGACAAGGCCATAGATAAAAACCTGAACTAAGAAAGGCGCCTTGATAAACCAATTAGAGGCGCCGACCAAGCGCATTGTTGCAATTTCTTCACTTTTTGTCAGAATAGTTAGTTTTATTGTATTAAGTACGATCAAAAAAACCAAAACCATTAAGCCGGCTGAAAAAAATATTCCAGCATTGTTTACTTTTGAAGTAAAGGAAAAAAGACGCTCAATAACATTCTTGTTTTGGTAATAAGATATTTTTTCAATCAGTCCGCTAAAAGGCGGCTTGCTTAGAAAATCAGAAATTTGATCGTAGGCAGATAGATTTTTTGCCTTAATATTCAAATAGGGGAGGAAAGGATTGCCTCCGACTTCTTTTAATGCGTCTAGATATAGAGAATCTTGCTGATGACGTTTGATAAACTTGTCTTTTGCTTGTTCTGCCGAGATGTATTCCACGGCTTCAATGTTTTCAGAAAACTGATAGAGTTTCTCCTTAACTTCCAATATGCTGTTTTCAGAGACGTTCTTTTTAAAATAAACCGAAATATCTACTTTTTTCTGAGCTTCTTCTATTAAAAAGCTGCTTAACTCCCTGAATATAAAAAGAGAGGTGAGGGTTAAGATAGAGAAAGTCATTATAAAGATAACCTGCAGGCTTAATCCTTTATTTCTCATAATATCCTGGAAGGCAAATTTAATTACGCGTTTTAGATTGGGCATAGATAACATAAATGTTAGATAGTAATTTTAATTAAGGCGATGTAGTACTTCGAAAATCTATGGTATTGTCATATGTTTTATTATAATATAAATTTTCCTTTTCTTTTATCTTGGATAATTTTACCATGTTCCAAAGTAATTACTCTTTGCTCTAAATTATCAACGATTTCTTTGCTGTGAGTAGCCAAGATAATAGTTGTTCCGAAACGGTGTATTTTTTTAAAAACATTAATAACAGAGAAGCTGTTGTAAAGATCCAAGTTACCGGTCGGTTCATCAGCCAAAATAACTTTAGGTCGATGGCATAAAGCTCTGGCTATGGCCAACCTTTGTTTTTCTCCTCCTGAAAGTTCGTCCGGAAAATTATCACGTCTATTTAAAAGACCTACTATGTCTAAAACTTGTGGCACATCGCGCTTGATTTCTTCATTAGACGCGCCGATAACCTGCATAACATATTCAAGATTTTCGCTGACTGTTTTAGAGAAAAGAAGCTTATAATCTTGATGAACAACGCCAATATTTCTCCTTAAAGCCTGCAGTTCTTCTTTTTTCATTGAGGGAATGCTTTCGCCTTTGAAAAAAATGTCTCCATTGGTAGGCCTTTCTTCGCCTATCAGAAGCTTTACAAGAGTGCTTTTGCCTGCGCCAGATTTGCCGACAATTGATACAAACTCGCCCTCTGATATTTCGAAGGATACATTGTCCAAAGCGACTATTGGACCGCTTTGGATTTTGTATATCTTGCTGATATTTTGGAATTTAATCATATATAATAATTACACGCGTAATTCAGCTTTAATAAAAATATTTATATCTCCATTTAATACCTTTTCTGCATTTGAAGTTTCTATGCCAGTGCGGTGGTCTTTAACCATTTTGTAAGGGTGTAGAATGTAGGAACGGATTTGGCGGCCAAAATCAGGCGAAGTCTTTTTCCCTTTTAAATTGTTTATCTCTTTTTCAGTTTCTTTTTCTGCTAATTGTGCAAGTTTAGAAATCAGCATATCTAAGGCTGTTTTTCTGTTGAGTCCTTGCAAACGCTCAATTTGTGATTCAGTTTTTATGCCGGTAGGGATGTGAGTGATTCTAACAGCTGATTCTCTTTTGTTAACATACTGGCCGCCTGGTCCGGAAGCTCTAAAGGTTTCTATCCGCAAATCTTCCGGATTAATTTTTATAGATTCTTTACCGGTAGAAGATATTTTGGGAATCACCTCGACGCTAGCAAAAGAAGTATGCCTGAGTTGCTTAGCGGAAAAAGGGGATATACGCACTAAACGATGAACCCCAGTCTCTCTTTTTAAAAGTCCGTAGGTAAAAGCCCCATTAATTTCAAGAGAGCATTCCTTTATGCCGTTTCTTCCTTCGCTCCCGCCCGGTTCGCCAAATCGTTGAAATAATATCCTATATTTGAAACCTTTATTTTCTGCCCATTTTTGATACATTCGCAGAAGCATAGCTGTCCAATCTTCTGCATCTCGTCCGCCTGTTCCGCTTTGCAGGATAAGAATAGCCGCTCTTTTGTCATATTTTCCAGATAAAAGAACGTTCTTTTCAAGTCTTTCCGTTTTAAGTGTTAAAAGCTTTAACTCTTTCTTTAAATCCTCTAAGTCTTTATCTGAAGCTAAAGAAAAGAGGGAATCAAAGACATCTAACTCTCTCTTCAGATGCTTGATTTCTATTTCCCATTGTTGTTTTTTTTGCTGACTGTTGTCTGTTTCTTTGCTCCCTTGTTTGATTTTTCCACTTTTAATTTTGCTTTCCAGAAAAGCTAACGTTTCTTTTATTTTTTTTATTTCATTATCTATTCCGTTCTTCATTATTTAAATTTAACATAAATTACCCTTCAATAAAAGTTTTAAAAATAAAGGCATATAGAAACTTCTTAGTCTTACATGCAACGTGTGGGCTGTTTTTAGTATTTTTAGTTGTTAAATCCAACAGCGCTTTAATTTTCAATTGATATTTATTTTTAGGATACCAAATGTATTGCAGTCAGTGTGTTTAAAAAGGAATATGGTACTCCAGATGCCTATCGGATATTGCGTAAATAGTAGCAAAACAAGATTGAACAACGTAGAAAATAGAGAAATTTGAAAAATATAAGAATTTTAGAAGATAATTAGTGGTGAGATAGGCGGTTGAAAGCTATCCGATATATATTTTCCGATATGCTATTTATAGCAGAAAATACAAAAAATTTTTGGACATAAAAAGCAATTCTCAACAAATATATCCGATATATTTATCCGATATATTTTACTTATCCACAACCTCCTCTTGACAGGCAATTTTACTTAAAAGATAATAAAAGTAGGGTTAGAAAGATTAGATAAAAAAGAAGGCCCAAGAAAAAGGGTCCGCAATTGAGTTAGGGTTAGTTTTTTAAACGGATTTATCCCTCTTTTCTTTAGGCCTTCTGTATAAATTATAGGTTTTTTTATCAGGTTTGTCAAGTGAAATTATGGATAGCTCTAAAAGAGACAAAATGAAATATATCTCTCTTCAAGAGGCGAGCCGTTTTTGCAAATACTCGCAGGATTATTTGAGTCTGCGAGCACGTCAAGGAAAGTTAAAAGCAAAGAAGCTGGGAAGGAACTGGTTCACGACCAGAAAATGGCTTGATGAGTATCTAAAAGCGGCTGAAGCGTATAAGAATTTGAATAAAGGGAAACACGGCAAAAAAGAAAAAGAAGAAAAAGAGAAATTAAAATATATTTCTCTTCAAGAAGCGAGCCGTTTTTGCAAATACTCGCAGGATTATTTGAGTCTGCGAGCACGTCAAG
>CAYNRT010000001.1:35965-43645 GCA_964399945.1 uncultured Candidatus Saccharibacteria bacterium
TGGTTCACGACCAGAAAATGGCTTGATGAGTATCTAAAAGCGGCTGAAGCGTATAGTAAAAAACTTGCTGAAAAGAGATCAGGCTTAGCAGAAACTAGACCAAGAAAAAAAGGAAGATTGTTAAAATCTTCAACCTATTATCACCAGGCTATCCAACCAAGGCCAGGCCGCTTTATTGCGGCCTGGGCCTTGACGTTTCTTCTTGTTTGCGGAACGGTTGTTTTGGGCTATAGCGGTATAAAATCCTGCTTTAACGCTAGTGTGTCTGCTTTAACAAGAAGTAGCACTAAGCTTGTAGAAGATATAGACAAACTACCATCCATGGTTAGAAGCGGTTTGAAAGAAGTTTTTTCGGAAAATGGACAGTTCTCTGTTTTTTTAGCCAAAATAGGGATTTTAAATCCGATAAAAGAAACAGGTAGTTTTTTTGCAAAAAGCATTAAAAAAACCGGTGAAGCGACAATTTCTTTTCTCAAACTTCCTGCTTTTATTGACAGAAAAACTGGTGAACACGCCGAGAGAATTCGTGGGATTTTTCAAGCTAAAATTTCATTTAACAAAAAGGCATTCGGCGCTGTGTTTAAGACAGGTCTTAGAAAAGTTTCAAAAATTGCCCGTGGCGGATACGAAATTTTGACACGTCCTTGGAGAAAAAAAGAAGCTGCCTATATAGTTGTTGCTCCCGAAGAAGAATCTTCAAAATCTCTACCAAAGGAATTTACTGCATTGCCTTCTGCGGAAAAGAAAGTTTATTTACGTCAACAGGTAAAGCGGATTACTAAAATTCTTCCTCTTCAAACAATTGTAAAAAAAGAAACTTTAGTAAAACTTGACGAAGAAGCCCTTGGAAAATTAAAAGCGCAGGTAAGTGAAATATGGACATGGGAGAAAGATATTAAGAATCTTCAATTAATAACTGCTAAGCTGCAGGCTGCCCCTGTTCATACCCAGATTACAACGGCTCCCATTTACATAGGAGACCAGGGGGTTCAGGTGGGTGGAGTAGGTAATTTCAGTGGATTGGCAGTTACAGATGCAGCAGGAATTAATAATTTAAGTGTCGGAGGGACGGCTGTAATGGGAGAGGATAGTACGGATGATTTTATTGTAAATGCGGTTTCCAAGTTCAATTCAGAGGCAAGCTTCAGCGGCGCCTTAACGGTTGGAGGATCATCTGAATATCTAACAATTGATTCAAGCGGCAATCTTTCCACCACTGGCAATGTGTCAGTTGGTGGAAATTTAACCGCTAATGGCAGTTTTTCTCTTTTAGGCGATCTTAGCGTTGGCGGCAGTTTGGATGTTTCCGGTACATCCACATTGGCTACTACAACAATTACAGGGGATTTGGCTGTTAACACAAATGATTTGTATGTTGATAAAGCAACAGGCAACGTTGGTATCGGCACTACTACGCCTATCTATGCGTTAGATGTTATTGGCAGCGGCAGATTTAGCGAAGATGTTTATGTTAATAGAAATCTAAACATAACAGGAACCACTACGGCTTCAGGCAATATAATGCCGGCAAATGATAATTCTTATAATCTAGGCAGTCCATCGAAAAGATGGCACAGCGTTTATTTGGGTCCTGATCCCTTACATATATATAACAGCTACAGCAGCACTGCTTCTTCTACTGATTATGAGTTAGCAGACATAGGTTTTTCTTCAGATGTCTTTACTTTATCAACTTACTCAGCCGGAAGCGGCATTGTTAGGCCTATCCAAATTAAAACAGCTTCCAGCACAGGCATTTATTTAACAGCTGATGGCAACATAGGCATAGGCACGACTTCTACAGCATCGAGGTTGGAAATTAAAGGCGCAGGAAATGATAGCTCCACTTCGGCCCTCAATATTACCAATGCAAGTTCTACTAGTCTTTTATATGTGGGTAATGACGGTAGTGTTGGTATTGGAACGACAACACCAGTAGCGGCTTTAAACATTGTGTCTTGGTCAACCTCTACTGTTCCTGCTTTAATAACAGGAAAATCTATTGGGCAAGCAGCAGATCTCTTTCAAGTTGCCCAATACCCTGGAGCAACACCTGATTTTACTATTGATTCCTCAGGAAGAATAGGGATTGGCACGACAACCCCATCTAGTCTCTTACATATATATGGCACCACTACTGCTCATAGTATTGTTCCGCAAATAACCGATGCATATAATTTAGGTCTCATTGGTTCAAGGTGGAATAACATATATGGCAACAATCTCTTTGCCTCATCTTCTATTTTGACCAATTTAATCGCTGTTAATTCAACGACTACAAATGCCACCACTACTAACCTTTATGTTTCCGGTCCGGCATCGTTTGGCTCTACTGTAAGCATAGCAGCTACAACTACTTTTTCCTCAAACTTACTAATATCTGACGATAAATGGATTGGTTTTGGCCAGTCTGAAGGAAGAATACTTTTTGACGACAACGGAGATTATATAAATATTCTTAGTGCTAATATTGGTATTGGAACGACAACACCAGCTTACAAATTGGATGTTAGCGGAACTGGCAGATTTACAGGCGATATGTTGATTGAAGGCAATTCCACCACAACGGGAAACTACTATATTGGCGGCAACTCAATTTTGGCAGGAGCTCTTTCTGTTGGAGGGGCCGCTACGACCACAGGCAGTTTGTATGCTCTTGCAGATGTTCAGTTAGGAGATAGCTCTTCTGATCGAATTAACACTGTCGGCAGATTTAGCAACAACCTTATTCCAGCCTTAACGGATACTTATAATATTGGTTCTTCTACCTTGGCCTGGAACAACATATATGCCAATAACATCACTGCCAGTTCAACCTCTATTCTTGGCGACCAAACAATTAACGGAAATTTGACGGTGAAAGGAACATCAGATCTGCAAGGAAACATATTTGATTCTTTAGGGGACTTGACTATTGACGACAACCTTCTTGTTACAGGCAACGCAAGCACAACTGGCTCTATGTATCTTGGCGGAGATATGTCAATCGCTGGCAGTTCTATTGTTGAGGGCAATTCCACCACAACGGGAAACTACTATATTGGCGGGAATTCAGTTTTGGCAGGCGCTCTTTCTGTTGGAGGAGAAGCTAGCTTGGCAACAACTACTCTTTCCAAAACACTGACTATTACTTCGGGTGGAGCGGATATTACAGGATCATTTAATCTTTCTGGTGCTGCCTCCATTACAGGCGACGCTTCCATTGTTGGAGATGCTGTTCTAACAGGTGCCTTTAATCAATCAAGCGGTCTTGTCTCTGTTGCCACCACCACTGTCACTGGAAACCTTACTGTTTCTAATTTATTGGATGTTGATGGTATGGGTATTAATGACATTGCTGGAACGCTTAATCTTTCAGGCAATATTCTTACTTCTTCTGGAGCTCTGACTATTACTCCTAATGCTGGAAATAATCTCAACATTTCTCTTTCTGGCGCAGGGGATTTGGCAGTTAACACGAACCAGCTCTATGTTGACACAAGCTTAGGCAATGTCGGTGTTGGAACAGCAAGCCCTGATGCGCCGCTGGAAGTTTTGGATAGCAGTGCTCCGCAGTTAAGGCTGACTCAGGCAGATAGTGTTTTCTACGCAGAGTTTCAAGTTGACAACACCGGTGACCTTACCATAGACCTAAGCGGTGCGTCCGGTACAGGGCAATTAATCTTAGCAGACACAGACACAATTGCTATCGGCGGAGCGACTGGTCAGAGCTACAATATTATTGCCGATGCAAGCACTGGAATGACCCACAATCTGTCTTCTGATAAAGATTTATATATTCAAGGCTTGCTTGAAGTGGATCAAGGCGTTTTCATTGACGGCGACTTGACAGTTTCCGGCACAACAACGATATCAGGTAATACCCTTTATGAAAGTGATATAGATATGCAGAATAACCTTATACTAAACATCGGCGATCCGGATACAGACTTTCTGACAGGCGGCGGTCTACAGTTGGCTGCCGACTTAGCAGTAAACGGCGGAGATATTACTTCTTCCGGCGGATTAACAATAAATCCTACAGGTAGTCTGAATTTAGGGGGAGCGAACACGACGGCTTTGTCAACTCCGAGTACAATTGCCACGATTAATTTCAACGGCACAGGGCTCACTGCCTTTAACCTTGCTGCCAGCAATGCCAACCCGGCCACTCTAAACATTGGCACTTCGGCTGTGGCAAACGATATTAATATTGGCAGCAGTTTGAGCCAAACAGCCATAACCGGCGATGACTGGCACATTACTGATGCTGGCAATGCTTACTTTGCAGGCAATGTAGGAATTGGGACGACATCGCCGGCGCAGAAATTCCAAGTCAACAGCGCAGCAGATTCTGCTTTTGTTATTACTTCAGCAGGACGAGTGGGTATTGGCACAACTTCGCCGTCGGTTCTTTTGGATATTTACGGCACTGATAATGATATTCGCTTATCTTATAATTCCACCATTAATGCTGATTTAGCCGTAGACAGCAATGGCTATCTGATTATAAACACCAGCGGTGGTCGTGTTCGAATTACTGATGACCTCTATATCGACGGCAATATCTTTTCCAGCACTACGCCAGCGGCTGTTCGTAAGTCCGGTGAAGAAATTGTACGCGGTATTATTTCTATCTTTGGTTTTGATTTGCCAGCTCAAACAGCAACCACTAGCTATGTAGCGATTTCCCGGGAAATAGAAAACAACCCCTTCCCGGCAGCTATTGATGGCACTACTCGAATTTATAAGCTTGTTATTCGTTATGCAGATACCCTAACAAGCGGTTCTACGGATTGGCGGGTTTACAATGTAACTACAAGTTCTACTGCTGACACATTTGCACTGCCGGCGTCGGACTCTGCAGATTTGGATAAAGGGAATGGCTATATTACTGCCAGTATCAGTATTCCAACCAATGGAGATAGTTGGCGATTGGAATTAAAAACACCGGATGCGGGAAGCCAAATCAGAGTTTATCAGATATTTTTAGTAGCATATGACAGAGTAAATTAACGTTATTGCGAATTGTTGCGATTAAGTCTTAAATCTTAGAATGACGGTTCAAAATTCAAAATTTAAAAAAGATTTATTAAGAGATTTATTCACATTTTACATTGTCATTTTGAAATTCGCGTTTTTGAATTATGTTTAGCAGCAAACAATTTAATAATCTTCGTTCATTGCTTTTAGCTGTTCTTCCCGGATTAATTGTAACCGGAGGGCTTTTGTATGCTGCTCAAATTTACTATAACATAGATACCCAGAAAACTGTGGTGGAAACGCCGGGAGGACTTAATGTCAACCAAGGCACAACGCAAATAGCGGGGAGCAGTGTTCTGCTTGGACCTTCCGGCGCTGTAAACATTACTGCCAATGCTGCTTCAGTTTGGAAAACAACAGCAGGCGCTTTGGCAATTCAATCGGCGGATACTTTAACCGCTACCTCCAGCGGCGCAATGATTTTTGCTACTAATGGTTTGGAAAGAATGCGGATTGATACAAGCGGCAGGGTAGGCATTGGCACTGATAGTCCAAGTTATAAATTGCATGTCAGCGGGAACGGATATGTTTCAAGCAATTTTATAATAGGCGGCAACTCTACTACAACAGGAAACCAATATGTTGGCGGGAATTCAGTTTTGGCGGGCAGTCTTTCTGTTAGCGGAACAACCAGTTTAGCGACAACCGCAGTTAGCGGCGATCTATCTGTCAATTCCACGCAATTATATGTGGACAAAGCAACAGGGTATGTAGGAATTGGCACAGCAACGCCTACTTCTACTTTATATGTTGTCGGCGCGGGATATTTCACCGGCAATTTAACTACAAAAGGAAATCTTACTGTATCCGGCTCTACTCAATTAGGAGAGACAGGCGCTTCCACTTTAACCGTTAATAGTGACGCTTCTTTTTATGGAAATGTTGACCTTCAATTAGCGGACACAGAGAACTTTAATCTTATCAGCACTGTGTCTGATGGTTCGGCTGTTGATTCATTAGCTGTTAATTTGGTTAACAACAGCACTTCCGGAAACCAGCGTGCTTTGGTCGTGGCTGTTTCAGGAAGCGGCGCTACGGAGAACGGCATTTTAGTATCCAGAAGCGGCGCTGGATCCGGGGTTGCCGGATTGGAGATTGCCGGCACTTGGAGCACAGGGATTCTAACCAACAACAATTCTATCAATGCCGGCGCTGGCTCAATTACTTCCGGCGCCATAACTTCTTCCGGAATTTTAACTGTGACCACTGGCGGCGCTTCCATAACAGGGAATGTAACTATTGACGGCGACCTTACCTTTACCGGGCCGCAGAAAATCACTTCTTCTTCCGGCAGCTTAACCATTGATACAGCAGGGAACCTGATTATTTCTGATTTGGTTGATTTGAACCAAGCGCTTGATTTGGACATGGACTCAACTACTGCTTTAGCAGTGGGCAATGGAACGAACGACATATTGATAGTTGATACTACTAATGGTTATGTAAATATTGCTTCGGGCAGCCTTCAGACAAACGGTTCTACACGCCTAACCAATGCTGGTGGTCTGCAGAATATTACTGGCTACAGCCAAACATCAGGTACAGCAAGCATTGCTTCGGATACTGCGAGCGGTACTGCTCTTTCGGTTTCTGCCAACAGCTTAACTACTGGCACAGGTTTGTCGTTGGACGCTTCTTCGCTGACCACGGGCATATTAGCTTCTTTCTCCGGCACTTCAAATTTAACCAATACTTCTGGTAGTCAAACAACCAAACTTGTTTCTATTTCACCCACACAGGCTTCAACAGGAGTCGGCGGGACGCATAACCTTTATGGAATCTATATAGAAAACTTGGCTACGTCCGGCACTCCTTCCGGCACAAACACGGAATACGGCTTGCGTATTGGCACTGGCTATGACTATGGCATTTATTTAGAATCTCCTTTTGAGTTCAGCAGTACTTTAACCCAAAGCGGTTCAGGGCAGGTAAGCTTCAGCGGCAATGTTGATGCCGCCAACGGTTTGGATGTTTCGGGGTCTGCTTTAACTGCGTCTGCCGGCTTGAATGTTTCAGGAGGGGCAGTTTCATTCTCTGGAAATTCTTTTACTGTTGACTCCAACGCTTCTTTTAGTGGGAACTTAACTGTTGGTGATGCTTCCAGCGATACGCTTACGTTTAACGCTACTCAAGCGAGTGACCTTGTGCCTAACCAAGACAGCGCGGTCAATCTTGGTTCTCCCACTAAAAGATACGCTGCTATTTACAGCGTTAACTTGAACGTAGACAACACTACAATTCAAAATACTACCTCTACCAGCTTTACGATTAATTCGCAGAATTCATCTAACGATACGGAGGATATGTGGCTGGAATTTGAACGTGGTGTTCCAACACCGAATGCTAAATTGCTTTGGGATTCTACTAATAAAGTCTTTAATTTTAATTTCCCTCTGACCATTGCTACCACATCGGACGGATCTGTGCCCCAGCTTAAATTAGCTTATGACAGCTCAAATTATTTTTCCAGTCTAGTTGCTTCCAATGGCGCGGTTACTTTTAACGCTGTAGGGGCGGGCGCAGCTTTTACTTTTTCAGATGCTTTAACAATTTCTTCGGGCGGCTTGACTGTTTCTAGCGGCGGAGCTTCTATCAGCGGCGGGCTGGACAATAATTCCGGCGGCATTACCAATGCTGGCGCTATTTCTGGCGCCACCA
>CAYNRT010000002.1:0-32782 GCA_964399945.1 uncultured Candidatus Saccharibacteria bacterium
GAAAAAATGATGGAAAAAATTGCTTCTGAAGACGAGAATCTTCTGGAAAAGTATTTGGAAAAAAAAGAAATTAAACCAGAAGAGATAAAAAAGGTTTTGCGCAAGGCTGTCTTAAATTATGATCTTATTCCGGTATTCTGCGGTTCGGCTTTGAAGAACAAAGGAGTTCAGCCATTATTGGACGCAGTTTGCTACTATCTGCCTAATCCGCAGGATTTGCCGCCGGTTAAAGGTCTGCATCCCAAGACCGGCGAGGAAGAGAAAAGATTGGCTGACGACACAGAAGCTTTTTCCGCTTTGGTTTTTAAAATTGCCACCGATCCTTTTGTTGGAAGCTTAAGCTATTTTCGTGTTTACTCGGGTTCGCTGAAAAAAGGAGATATTGTTTTGAATCCGATAACCGGAGAAAAACAAAGAATGGGGCGCATTTTAAGAATGCACGCCAATTCAAGGACAGAGATAGAAGAAGTTTTTACCGGAGATATTGCCGCAACAGTAAGTTTGCGCGACACCGTAACAGGCCATACTTTGTGCGATCCTTCTAAACCCATTCTTTTAGAGAAGCTTGTTTTTCCTGAGCCAGTTATATCTATTAGGATTAATCCGGAAACAAAGGCAGAACAGGAGAAAATGTTTGATGCTCTTAAGAAGCTTTCCAAAGAAGACCCGACTTTTCGGGTTAAAGAGGATTTGGAAACTGGTGAAACAATAATCTCCGGAATGGGCGAACTTCATTTAGAGGTTCTTACTGAAAGAATGAAAAGGGAATTTAACGTTAAAGCTTCTACAGGCCGTCCTCAGGTCGCCTACAAAGAAACCATTACAAGGGAGGCGAATGCGGAAGGAAAATATATTAGACAGTCTGGCGGGCGCGGCCAGTATGGCCATGTTTGGCTTAAAATTAAACCTTCGGAGCGCGGAAGCGGCTTTAAGTTTATAGACGAAATTAAAGGAGGCGCAATTCCCCAGGAATTCATTCCAGCTGTTAAAAAAGGAGTCCAAGAAGCTATGGAAAAAGGAGTTTTGGCAGGTTATCCTGTGATAGACGCGGAAGCTACTCTCTACGATGGTTCCTTCCACGAAGTTGACTCCTCTGAAATAGCGTTTAAAATAGCGGCTTCCCAAGCTTTTCAAGAGGCGGCCAAAAAAGCAGGGCTGATACTTTTGGAGCCCATAATGAAAGTTGAGGTTGTTATTCCCAAGGCCTTTTTCGGCGATGTTATTGGAGACCTTAACAAAAGAAGAGGAGTTATAGAAGAAACCCAAGACAGGGGTGAATTGAAAGTAATAGACGGGAAAGTGCCTTTGGCTGAAATGTTCGGCTATGCAACTTCACTGAGAAGCTTAACCCAAGGAAGAGGAACTTTTACGATGGAATTTGACTGTTATAAGAAAGTGCCTGATAATATTGCCGAGGAGATAAAGGAGGGTAAAAGGAGATAGCGGTGCAAGAAGCCGAAACCTCTTTTAAAATTATGGATTTTGTTGAACAAGATAAAGAAAAAGAATCTTTAATTATTGAATTAGAGTCAGAATTTGCTCAAAAAAGAAAGGTTAGAGAGTTCAATTTAAAGCTTTTAAGTCCAGAAGCAGAACCTGTAGACAAGAAAACTTTGTTGAATGAAAAGCGCAAAAAGTTGGAAGAAAAAGATAAGCACGGAACCGGCTTAATTGAAAGCCTTCCGATAAAGGTTGACAAAGAAATTAATCCGTAATAGTATAAAAGATATACATTAATAAATAAGTTAATAAAAAGGCGGACGCCGGTCTTCTACGAGCTTTAAAGCGCTTGTAAGGGACTGATGAGATGTCTGCTGGTTATATTATCTATGGCTGAAAAAGAAAAATTTCAAAGAACAAAGCCGCATTTAAATATAGGTACGATTGGTCATGTTGACCATGGTAAAACAACTCTTACGGCGGCAATTTTAAAATACACAGGATTGAAAGGTTTAAAAAGCTCGCAGAAAACAGTTGATGAAATTGACTCTGCGCCGGAAGAAAAAGCAAGGGGGGTAACTATCAATATCTGCCACACAGAGTTTGAAACCGAAAAAAGACACTATGCCTTAATAGACTGCCCGGGACACGCAGACTACATTAAGAATATGATTACCGGTGCCGCTCAGATGGACGGAGCTATTTTGGTAGTTTCAGCCGCTGACGGCCCTATGCCTCAAACACGGGAGCATATTCTTTTAGCCAGGCAGGTTGGACTTCCGGCAATGGTTATTTTCCTGAACAAAACAGATCAAGTAGATGATCCAGAAATGATTGATCTTGTTGAATCAGAATTAAGAGAGCTTTTGAAAAAGTATAATTTCCCTGGAGACGAAACGCCTATTATAAGGGGATCTGCTTTGAAGGCGCTTGATGCCAATTCTATTGATGATGAGGCAATGAAGCCGATTGGCGAATTAATCCAAAAAGTTGATGAATACATAAAAGAGCCCGAAAGAGATTTAGACAAGCCCTTCTTAATGGCTATAGAAGACGTTTTCTCTATTGAGGGACGCGGAACAGTTGCCACAGGCAGGGTTGAAAGAGGCGTTATAAAAGCTGGTGACGAAGTGGAGATTGTTGGTTTGCGGGAGACGCAGAAAACTGTAGCTACGAGCATAGAAATGTTTAACAAGACATTGGATCAAGGAGAGGCCGGGGATAATGTTGGAATACTTTTGAGGGGGCTGAAAAAAGAAGATGTCGAAAGAGGACAGGTTATCTGCAAGCCCGGCACAATAACTCCGCATACAGAATTTGAAAGCGAAGTTTACATTTTAACAAAGGACGAAGGGGGGCGTCATACACCGTTTTTCTCCGGCTATAAACCTCAGTTCTACATCCGCACTTGCGACATTACAGGTGATGTTGCTCTTCCGGAAGGAGTAGAGATGGTTATGCCGGGAGACACGGTTACATTTAAAGTGAAGCTTATTGCGCCAGTTGCCCTTGAAGAAAAACAGAGGTTTGCCATTAGAGAAGGCGGAAGAACAGTAGGCGCTGGCGTGGTAACAAAGATAATTAAATAAAAAACCCTTTTAGGGGTTTTTTGTTCCAGAAATGCCGGCAACAGTAAAAAACAAAAAGAAAAAAGCGCCAGTTTTGCCAAAATTAAGGATAAAACTGCGCTCTTATGACAGCAGAGTGATTGACAAAGCCTGCCGCCAAATTGTGGATATATGTTTAAGGTCTGATGTATCGCTGGCAGGGCCTATTCCTTTGCCTACAGAAGTGAGGCGCTACACGGTTAATCGCTCTACTTTTGTCCACAAAGATTCACGTGAGCAGTTTGAAATGAGAACACATAAAAGATTGATAGAAATTATTGGCCCGAATCAGAATTTTATTGATTCGCTGAGAAGCCTTACTTTACCGGCTGGTGTAGAAATTGAAGTAAAAACCTTAAATTAAAACCAAGAAAAACGCAACAACAGAACAATTAAGAGGGTCTTAGTGTAAACGCCGGGCTTAGACCCGGCGTTTACATTGGGAACCAAAAAGCAAATATGAAGGTTATTTTAGGAAAAAAAATAGAAATGACCCAGATTTTTAATCAGAAAGGGGAAGTTGTGCCTGCGACAGTAATAGAAGCTGGACCGTGTTTTGTTCTTCAAGTAAAAACAAAGGAGAAAGATGGGTACAGGGCTGTACAGATTGGCTGGCAGAAGCTTAAAGAGCATAAAGTGAAGAAAAGTATGAAGGATAAACCTTATAAGTATTTAAGAGAATTTCTGCTTTTTGAAGAAAATGAACCAAAGAAGGGGGAAGAAATAAAGGTTTCCGTATTTAAAAAAGGGGACAGAATAATTATTTCAGGGATTTCAAAAGGAAAAGGGTTTCAAGGAGCTGTAAAAAGATGGGGCTTTTCAGGCAGAGACGCGACCCATGGGGTCAAACACGAGCATCGCACCTTAGGCTCTGTAGGAGCTTCCGGACCAGCAAGGGTTTTTAAAGGCAAGAAAATGCCTGGCCGGACTGGAGGGGAAAGAGTAACTTTGAAAGGCGTAGAAGTTGTTGATGTTGATGAAAAAAGGAATTTTTTAATCGTAAAAGGAGCGGTTCCCGGAGGAAGAGGATCTTTATTGGAGATAAGGGAAGAAGTTGCAGATAAAAAACAGATACAGACAAATTAAAAAGTAAGGTAAAAATATGTTTGTTAAACTCTACAACGAAAACGGCGAGGAAGCAGGAAAGGTAAAACTGCCTGAGAGTATTTTTTCCATTCAGGCAAACCCCGACCTTATTCGGCAGGTGGCTTTTATTCAAGCCTCTAACCGACGGCAGGGCACGGTTCATACGAAAGACAGGAGCGAGGTACGCGGCGGTGGAAGGAAGCCCTGGCGCCAGAAAGGAACAGGACGGGCAAGGCATGGCTCTATTCGTTCGCCTATTTGGATTGGCGGAGGAACAACATTCGGTCCGCGAAAGGAAAAAAATTACAAGAAAAAACTACCTCTAAAAATGAAAAGAAAAGCTCTTTTTATGGTTTTGTCGCAAAAAGCCGAAAACAAGCTTATTGTTGTTTTGGAAAAGATAAAATCCGAACAAGGAAAAACAAAAGAGATGAAAAAGCTTTTAACCAAGTTGCCAGTGGAGGCAGAAAAAGCAAAAATATTGATTAGTCTTGATAAATATGATAAAAACATTATGCTTGCCGCGAGGAATATTCCCAATGTTAAAACACTTGAAGCAAGGGAGCTTAATGTTTTGGATTTATTGAATTTTAAATATCTTCTTTTGACAAAGACAGCAGTAGAGGAGATAGAAAAGACTTTCCTCGGCGTTAAAGAGAAGGAAGAGAAAAAACAAAACGAAACCGAGGCAGATAAAAAAGGGGGAAGCAAGGGAGAAAATTCTGAAAAGGAGGAAGCGGAGAAGGAGAAGCCTGAGAAAAGAAAAAAAGCAAACGAGGGAAAGCCGCGCAAAGCGGCAGTTGCTGTAAAAACAACAAAGAAAAAAGAAAAATCACTGCCAAAAAAGGGGAAGCAAGCAGAAAAGCCCGGCAGAAAAGTAAAACAAACCAAAAAGGAAAATCACAAAGCATAGAACCTTATGTTTTTATTTAAAAAAAAGAAAAAAGAAAAAAAGGAAAAGGCTGTTAAAAAAGAAAAAGCAGCAAAGATTCCTGAAGCCAAAAGTTTGGCGGAAGGAACAAAAAAAGAAAAGAAGGCTTTGCCGAAGAGGAAAACGGAAAAAAGAGAACAGGAGAGAGAAAAAAGCAGAGAGTCGGCCAAAAGTATGCCGGAACAAAAACAGTCTTCTGCTTATGCTGTTCTGCGTTCTTTCCATATTGCCGAAAAACCTGAGAGCTTGATGGACATGAATCAATATGTTTTCAAAGTTTCCAAAAAAGCCAATAAAAATGAAATTAAAAAAGCTGTTGAAGAATCTTACGGCGTTAATGTCTTAAAGGTAAGAATTATTAATGTTCCGGCGAAAAGGAGGCGTTTAGGAAGGACTAGAGGCTGGAAAAAGGGGTACAAGAAAGCTATAGTTACTCTAAAAGAAGGGCAGAAGATAGAAGTTGTTCCGAAGTAAAAATATATTTATTGCCTGCAGCATTTGTGAAAGCAGGCGGAAAAAAATGAACAAAAAAGTATTAACAAAAAAAAGACCGGAAAAATCTTTGTTAAGACCGCTTAAGAAGAAAGGAGGAAGAAATAATTCCGGAAAAATTACGGTAAGGCATAAAGGAGGCGGAGCAAAAAGGCGCTATCGCTTAATAGAATTTGGGGAGAAGGATTATCCTAAAACAGGTATAGTTGAAGCCTTGGAGTATGATCCGAATAGAACATGCTTTATTGCTCTTACTCGTTTTAAAAACAAAGAAGGCAAAGAGGAAAAAGCTTATATCCTTGCTCCTCAGGGCATGAAAGTTGGGCAGGAAATAATTTATGACGAAAAAACTCCGATTGCTGTCGGCAACAGACTTCTTATTAAAAATATACCGATAGGCACATCTGTGTATAATGTTGAACTGGAGCCGGAAAGAGGAGGAAAAATTGCCAGGTCAGCCGGAAATGCCTGCGAGGTAATGGGACAAGAAAGAAAGTATGTGCATTTAAAAATGCCCTCGGGAGAGATAAGAAAAGTTTTGGGCAAATGCTTTGCGTCGGTGGGCGCTTTATCCAACGAGCAGCACAGATTCGAAAAAATAGGTAAGGCAGGCAGAGCGCGCTTAATGGGGCGGCGGCCGACTGTTCGCGGATCAGCGATGAATGCTGTTGATCATCCCCACGGCGGTGGAAGAGGGAAATGCCCGATAGGCCTTAAGCGCCCCAAGACTCCTTGGGGAAAACCTGCTTTAGGTGTAAAAACAAGGAATAAAAAGAAATGGACAAACAAACTTATTCTTAAAAGAAGACAGAAGAAGAAAAGGAAATAAATAGAAAATGTTTAAATAACACATATATGCCAAGAAGTTTGAAAAAAGGCCCTTATATAGACCAGAAATTATTGAAGAAAATATCCAAGTTGAACAAAGATGATAAGCCTTTAATTAAAACCTGGAATAGGGCGGCGGTTATTACACCCGAAATGATTGGCTTTACTTTCGGTGTCTATAACGGAAAAGAACATATTCCGGTTTATATAACAGAGGAAATGGTCGGGCATAAACTAGGAGAGTTTTCTCCTTCAACAAAATTTGTAAAACATGGAGGAAAACTCCAAAAGGGCCTTGAAGCAAAACAAAAAGAAAACAGCGAAGCTAAGTAGAACGCTTTATGAACAAAGAAATAAAGGCTAAATTAAAATATTTGCGGATAGCTCCGAGAAAAGTAAGGCTTGTTGCTGATTTAATTAGGGGGAGAAAAGCGGAAGAAGCCGCCGTTATTTTAAAGTTTATTACCAAAAGAGCTGCTAAGCCGATAAGCAAGCTTTTGCATTCTGCTCTCGCTAACGCGGAGAATAATTTTCAAGCGAAAGCAGAAAAGCTTTACATATCAAAAATAACTGTTGATGAAGCGCCGAAAATGAAAAGGTGGAGGGCGAGGTCAAGAGGGCGTTCAATGCAAATACAAAAAAAATCTTCCCACATCACTATTATTTTAGAAGAAGAAGAAAAGACTGAGCAACAGAGCAAGATTCAAAAAGAGCAGAAGGACAAGCTGGTTGATGACCGAGCGAAGCCTCTTAAAACAGGATTATGAGCAGAAAAACAAATTTAAAAATTTTAAAAATATTCGGAGCGGAGGACTGGCTTTCACGGGGATTTTACAAAAAGAATTTAGCCCAGCGTCTAAAAGAAGATTTTGAGATAAGAAAATTTCTGGAGAATTTTATAATCAAAGGAATTATAGAGTCAATAGAAATAGAAAGGGAAGAAGCTTCCTTGAAAATTATAATAAAGACCTCAAGACCCGCTTTAGTTATTGGCAGAAACGGAGAAATGGTTGAAAAAATTAAAAAAGGGATAAAGAAAATTATTAATCAGCCGAAAGAGCAAGCCGAGAAAACCAGAGAAAAGGGCGGAAAAGAGCTGAAAATAGACATTGTTGCCGTTAAAAATCCGTGGTCTTCAGCAAAACTTGCAAGTTCTTGGGCAACCATTCAACTGGAAAAAAGAGTACCCTATAGAAGAGTGCTTAAGATGACCTTAAGCAAGATTATGTATTGCCGCGAAGTTGAAGGGGCGCGGGTAGAAGTTTCTGGAAGGCTGAACGGGGTTGAAATATCCCGTAAGGAATGGCTGCAGGAAGGGAAGCTACCGCGGCAAAGAGTAGAAGCCCTTATTGATTACGGGTTCAGCCAGGCATATTGCTCTTATGGGGTTATTGGAGTAAAAGTCTGGATATATAAAGGTGAAAGAGAAAAAAATTAGTTCTTAAATATGCTTTTACAGCCTAAAAAAGTAAAACATCGGAAATGGCAGAAAGGACGCTCAAAAGGAATTGAGAGCAGAGGAAACAAACTTGCTTTCGGCTCTTTTGGTTTAAAAGCAATGGAGGCAAAATGGATTCGTGCCAACCAAATAGAGGCTGCCAGAAGGGCGATAACACGCGGTATGAAAAAAAGAGGAAAGGTTTGGATAAGGATATTCCCCTATAAACCGATTACTTCGAAAGGAACAGAATTTCCAATGGGTGGAGGAAAAGGCTCGGTTGATCATTATGTCTGCCCTGTTAAACCGGGAAGAGTGATGTTTGAGGTGAGCGGTGTTGCTGAAGACACGGCGAGAACAGCTCTGCGCAAAGCGAGCGACAAACTTCCTTTAAAAACAAAATTTGTAAAAGAGTAGGAGTATGGCTAAAATGAGGGATAAAATAATATCTTTTAGAAAGGCTACAGAAGACGAGCTTAATCGTATTTTGGACGAAAAGAGGGAAAAATTAAGAGTCTTGAAATTTGAACTTGCTGCCGGCAAGATAAAAGATATTAGAGAGGCAAGGGAAACAAGAAGAGATATAGCCAGGATTCTTACAATCCTAAAAGAGAAAAAAGCCAATAAATTTAGCAATTAAAAAGTATGCCAAAACTTAAATTCAACGGAACAATTATTTCAGACAAGATGGACAAAACAGTGGTTGTTAAAGTGGAGAAAGTCAAAAGGCATCCAAAATACGGAAAAAAGTATAAGGTTTCCAAGAAGTATAAGGCGCATTGCGAAAGCGGAAAATATAAGATAGGGGATAGAGTGGTTATTGAAGAATGCAGGCCGATGAGCAAGAATAAGAAGTGGCGCGTAATCTGTTCTTTCGAAGAATTTAAACAGAAGAGCGGTAATCAAAAGAGCAAAGCCGAAAAACATTAAAATATGATACAGCCGGGAACAAAATTAAAAGTAGCTGACAATACGGGCGCGAAAATAGTCCAGTGTTTTAATATTCCGGGCGGAACGCGTAAAAGATACGCGAGAATAGGCGAAGTTATTGTATGCGCTGTTAAAGAGGCAGAGCCGCGCCGCGACATTAAGAAGCATAGTGTAGTGAGAGCGGTTATTGTAAGGCAGAAACAAGCTTTCCGCCGTCGTGATGGTTCATATATTCGTTTTGACGAAAATGCCTGTTGTATTCTGGACGATAAAGGAAATTTAAAAGGCAACAGAGTTTTAGGCCCTGTTCCTCGGGAGTTGAAAGAAAAAGGTTTTGAGAAGGCGATTACTTTGGCGAAAGATGTTGTTTAAAGGAAAATACTAGAGCCGGCGCAGACTGCCCGGCGGCAAAAATTATGAAGATAAGAAAAGGAGATAAAGTTTTGGTAATAAAAGGCAAAGATAAAGGACGCAAGAGCAAGGTCTTGCGGGGTTTTCCAAAGGAGCTGAAAGTTTTAGTTGAGGGGATAAATATTAAGAAAAAGCACCGCCGCCCGCGCAGAGAAGGAGAAAAGGGGCAGATTGTAGAGGTTGCCGCGCCCCTTCCAGTTTGTCGAGTAAAGTTAATTTGTCCAAAATGCGGCAAGCCTACAAGGGTGGGTTATAAAATAATTAAAACCGCTGGCGAAAAAAAGAAAGTAAGAATATGCAAGAAGTGCAGCGGAGAAATAAATTAAAAAAGCAAAAAGCGAAACCATATGCTTAGCTTAAAGGAAAAATACAAAAAGGAAGTTGTGCCCCGAATGATGGAAGAGTTTGGTTATAAAAATCCTATGGCTGTGCCTAAAATTGAGAAAATAACGGTTAACAGCGGGTTTGGAAGAATAACTTCTTTGAAAACAAGCACTGACAAACAAAAATTAGTGGAAAATGTTTTTCAGATTTTATCGCTGATTACCGGACAAAAGCCAGCTCTTAGAAAAGCACGCGTGTCAGTGTCTTCGTTTAAGCTTAGAAAGGGTATGCCTATCGGCGCCAAAGTTACTTTGAGAGGAGAAAGAATGTATGAGTTTTTGGAAAAGATGATATGGCTTGTTTTACCGCGTTCCCGCGATTTTCGCGGAATTCCTTTGAAATCTTTAGACGGCCAAGGCAATCTTACAATCGGTCTCAAAGATTACAGCCCGTTTTTAGAAACAAAAATTAGCAAAGATAAAAGTTTGTTTGGTTTAGAGATTATCATAACAACAACAGCTAAAAACAATGAAGA
This sequence comes from uncultured Candidatus Saccharibacteria bacterium, assembly GCA_964399945.1. Lineage (GTDB taxonomy): Bacteria > Patescibacteriota > Minisyncoccia > Minisyncoccales > CG1-02-41-26 > CAYNRT01. The sequence continues at coordinate 10,023 of CAYNRT010000002.1, forward strand.
GGGAAGACGCCTTTTAAGTTTACTGGGTTTTCCCTTCCAGAAGTCGTAAAAGATAAAAATTTATATGCCAAAAAAATCGCAAATAGAAAGAGCCAAAAAAAAGCCGAAGTTTAGCACAAGGATAGTGCGGCGATGTTTCCGTTGCGGCAGGAGAAGGGGGTATATGAGAGATTTCGGCCTTTGCCGAATCTGCTTTAGAGAAATGGCTGGAAGGGGAGAAATACCGGGGATAAAAAAAAGCAGTTGGTAAACTTTATTATTAATTTCAAATTTTATGTTGTCAGATCCAATTTCAGACATGCTTATAAGGATAAAAAACGCCCAAGCGGTTAAACGAAAGGGAGTGGAGGTTCCTTTTTCCAATATAAAATTTAGAATAGCTGAGATTTTGAGTAAAAAGGGCTTTGTTGGGCAAGTGAAAAGGATAAGCAAGAAAAAAGGAAAAAAGAGCCATGAGTTTATTCTAATTGCTTTGCGTTATGAAAAAGACGGTTCGCCGGCTATTTCAGACCTGAAACGCATTTCCAAGCCCGGCCGAAGAATTTACTTAAAAGCTGGCGAGATAAAAAAGGTAAAAGGCGGACGCGGAGTATTGATTATTTCTACTCCAAAGGGTTTGATGACAGGATTCCAAGCCAAAAGAGAAAATGTTGGCGGGGAAGCAATCGCTGAAATTTGGTAAAAACATCAAAGATATGTCACGTATAGGCAAAAAACCGATTTTAATACCTGAGAATGTTAAAGTTGAAATAGGTGATTCTATTGTAAAGGTGGAGGGGAAAAAAGGGAAACTTAGCCAAGAGATTCCTGAAGGTATTTTGGTAGAAAAAAAAGAAAAGGAACTTGTTATTTCTCCTGAAAGAAGAACAAAAAAAAGCATGGCTCTTTGGGGCATGATTAGATCTATCCTTCAGAATGCTGTTATCGGAGTGGAAAGCGGATTTGAGAAAAGATTGGAAATACGAGGTGTTGGCTATAAAGCATCTCTTCCGCAAAACAAGCTTTTACGACTTGAGGTTGGCTTCTCTCATCCTATAGAAATGGAAATCCCTGAAAGTCTTGAGGTGTCTGTAGAAAAGAATATAATTATTATTTCCGGTGCGGACAAGCAAAAAGTCGGTCAATTTGCCGCGGAAATCAGAAGAGTAAGACCGCCGGAACCCTATAAAGGCAAAGGAATCAGATATGTTGGAGAAAAGGTCAGAATGAAACAAAAGAAGAAAGCTGTTGGGGCGGCGGAATAGCAATGGAAACAGCATTATGGATATAAAAGAAAAAAAACAAAAAAAAGAAAGAAGACACAGAAGAGTAAGAGCTAAGATAAAAGGAACGGCTGAGCGCCCGCGCCTTTGCGTTTTTCGTTCACACCGCCACATATATGTTCAGTTGATTGACGATGAAAAAGGAGAAACATTGTTGAGTTTAAGCGATTTTAAGCTTAAGACGCCGACAGCAAAAGCTGTTTCTGAAACCTCTGATCAAGGGCAAAAAACAGAAGAGATTAAGAGAAAACAGGAAAAACTGGCAGGCGCTAAAACCATAAAAGCTTTTCAGCTTGGTTTTTTGGCGGCGGCTGAAGCCCTTAAAAAAGGCATTAAAAGCGTTGTTTTTGATAAAAGCGGTTATAAATATCACGGCAGAGTTAAGGCTGTGGCTGAGGGGGCTCGAAAAGGAGGCCTAAAACTATAATGTTAAACAAAAAAATGAGGGCAAACAAAAGAAAAGATGAATATGAGTCAAAACTTTTAGACTTAAGCAGGGTAACCAAAGTGACCGGCGGAGGCAAGAAGCTCAGATTCCGAGCGGTTGTTGTGATTGGAGACAAAAAAGGCAGCGTTGGCGTTGGTGTGGCAAAAGGCAGAGATGTTGCCCAAGCCGTGGAGAAAGCAACGCGTTTGGCAAAGAAAAAACTCATTAAAGTGTTGTTCTCCGGCAATACAATTCCTCATGATGTCGAAGCCAAATACGGACCCGCCAGAGTTCTTCTTAGACCGCAGGCAAAAGGAAGAGGAATGGTTGCAGGCGGGGTAGTCAGAGTCATATGTTCTTTAGCCGGTATTAACGACATTTCCTCTAAACTTTTATCGCGCTCAAGGAATAAATTGAATATTGCCCGAGCAACCGTGGAGGCGCTTAAAAAATTAAAAGCCGTAAATCCTGACGCGAGGCGTTAAAAGTATAATAAATTATTTATTATGCAGCTGCATCAATTAAAACCAATTCATAAGCCCAAAAAAAAGAAAAGAGTAGGAAGGGGCGGTAAAAGGGGCTGTTATTCGGGCAGAGGAATAAAAGGGCAGGGAGCGAGAAGCGGATGTAAAAAACAGCCGTTTATTCGCGAACTGATAAAAAGATATCATAAATTAAGGGGATACCGGCAGAACCCGCGCTTTAAAGCAGAAACAGCGATTAATGTTTCTGTGCTGGAAGCTAATTTTAATAACGGTGAAACTGTTGCTCCTGGGATTTTGCTTTCCAAAAAAATAATAAGTAAAATAAAAGGAAAGATGCCAAAAGTGAAGATATTGGGTAATGGCAAGCTAAACAAGAAACTTACAGTGAAAAATTGTTTTGTCTCTAAAGGAGCCCGCACGAAAATTGAAGAAGCCGGCGGTGAAGTGAAGCAATAATTAATTGTCCTTTATGTCTTGGCTGCAAAAAATAATATTTATTTTCAAAGATCGCCAGCTGCGGAACAAGATATTATTTGTTTTAGCGGTTTTAGTTGTCTTCCGTTTGGCCGCTAATATTCCTATTCCCGGAATAAATTTAGAAAATCTCCGTCACTTTTTTGCCGAAAACCAATTTTTCGGCATGTTGAACCTTTTTGTCGGCGGAGCTCTTAGTCGTCTTTCCATCCTGATGCTTGGACTAGGCCCCTATATTACAAGCGTGATTATTCTTCAACTGCTGACAATGATTTTTCCTCGTCTGGAGAAAATGTACAAAGAGGAAGGAGAAGAAGGAAAGAGAAAATTCAATCAATACGGCAGAATTTTTACTGTTCCCCTTGCTGTTTTGCAGTCTTACGCGATGCTTGGATTGCTTGCCAAACAAGGCTTGGTAAGTTTTGACGCTTTTCATCTTATTGCTGCTATTTCTGCCATTACAGCTGGATCGGTTTTTTTAATGTGGTTGGGAGAACTTATTTCTGAGAAAGGGATAGGCAACGGAGTTTCTCTACTTATCTTTGCTGGTATAATTGCCCGAACTCCGACCCAAATACGCCAAACAGCCTTAACCTGGGATTCGTCTCAGTTGATGAATTATGTTTTCTTCTTTTTGATATCTCTTTTAATTATATTTGCTGTTGTGCTAATTACGGAAGCAAGAAGAAATATTCCTGTTTCTTATGCCAAAAGAGTGAAGGGTCGCCGGGTCTATGGGGGAGTTTCTACTTATTTGCCGATGAGCGTTAACCCAGCCGGAGTTATCCCTATCATTTTCGCCTTAGCCATTCTTTTGTTTCCCAGTATGGCGGCTAATTTTCTAGCAAACAGCGGTAGTCCGCTTTTGGTAAAGATAGCTGGATCTGTCTCAATGTTTTTTCAGAATCCATTAGTGTATACTTCTCTATTTTTTATCCTGGTATTTGTTTTCACTTATTTTTACACCGCAGTTACTTTTGACCCAGATGCTATTTCTTCAAATCTTCAGCGAATGGGCGGGTTTATTCCGGGATTAAGGCCCGGGCCGTCTACAGCTTCCTTTCTGCACAAAATACTTTACCGGGTTCTGTTTATCGGCGCCTTGTTCTTAAGTTTAATCGCTGTAATGCCTTCTATTATCCAAGGTTTGACAGGGATTAAAAATTTCACCTTTTTAATTGGAGGCACAGCAATTCTCATTATTGTTAGTGTTGTGCTTGATACTTGGAGACAGATTAAAGCTCAATTGGAAATGAGGGAGTATGAGCAGTTTTAACAAGGTCTTTAGTATTTGTTCAAACTTATGAAAAAAGCGATTATCTTAATGGGTCCTCCCGGCGCTGGCAAGGGGACACAAGCGGAGTTATTGGCAGATCGTTTAGGGCTTTATCATTTGGAGACCAGCCGCCTTTTGGAAGCCGCTTTTAATTCACCCAACACAGAGAATATAATTAAGATAAAGGGGGAAACATTTTCTTTAAAAAAGGAAAAAATGTTTTGGAAAAGCGGCAAGATATGCAGCCCCCTGTTTGTTGCTGGACTTATCTCCAGAAAGATAAAATTCTTAGCTGATATGGATCAAGGAATTGTTTTTTCTGGGAGTCCGCGGAGCATGGAGGAAGCAAGAGAAACGCTACCGCTTTTAGAAAAGCTGTACGGTCGTAGGAATATAAGAGCTTTTGTTTTAAATGTCCCGGCAGAAGAAACTATTTTTCGCAACTCCCATCGTCGCATTTGTCTTTTAATGCGCCATCCTATTCTTTATTCCGAAGAAACAAAAAACCTTAAATTTTGTCCCTTAGATGGTTCAAAACTTATTAGAAGAAAGGGGTTAGACGATCCAAAAGTTATTAAAGTAAGATTGGCAACTTATAAAGAGGTGACTTTTCCGGTCATTGAATATCTTAAAGAAAGCAAGATTCCCGTAAAGGAAATTAATGGAGTTGGCAGCGTCTCGGCTGTTTTTCAAAGACTGGAAAGAGCTTTGAAATAGTTTTTATTGGTCCTTTCTATTTTCATTTAACTTGTTCTGAAAAATTATATGGTTCTTATTAAAACAGCGAAGGAAATAAAAACAATTAAGGAAGCGGGATTTATCTTGGCGCGAATAATGCGAGAACTGGAAAACTTGGCTGAACCGGGCGCAACAACAGAGTACTTAAACAGGGCTGCTGAAGCCCTTATTTTAAAATACGGCGCTCAACCAGCCTTTAAAGGTTATGAGGGGTTTCCTGCTACGCTTTGCACTTCTGTCAATACACAAGTGGTGCATGCTGTTCCAAGCGACTATCGGCTGAAGCCTGGCGATCTTTTATCTTTGGATTTAGGATTGAAGCATAAAGGATTTTATGCGGATATGGCAGTTAGTAAAATAGTTGGAGCCGATTGTTTGGCAGAACCGGATTTTGAAGCCAGCCGCTTAATTAAGGTTTGCCGCAAAGCTTTAAAGTTGGCTGTTAAAAAAGCCAGACCTGGCAATACTTTTGGAGACGTAGGCAATACCATCCAGCGTTTTGTAGAGGGTCAAGGCTTTCAGGTGGTGCGCGATTTATGCGGCCATGGTATTGGCAGAAAACTTCATGAGGAGCCGAAGATTCTTAATTATGGCAAGCGCCGCACGGGTGAAACAATTAAAGCAGGAATGGTTTTTTGTTTAGAGCCAATGATAACAGCGGGCGATTGGCGTTTAAAAAAAGGAAAGGATGGGTTTTCTTTTGAAACCAGAGACGGTTCTTTATCCGCGCATTTTGAGCACACCATTGCAGTGTTGGAAAAGGGAGCTGAGATACTGACAAAGATTTAGAGCATACTCTTGTAATTTTTTTCAGATTCGAGGCAGCAATATGCCTCTTTTTATTTGCTTAGGGAACCTGTTATAATAAAGGAATATGATTTTCAAAAGGCAACCTGCCAGGCAAAGAATTTTTTCCTCTGAGTTACGGCAGGATCCGATAACCGGCGACTGGATAATAGTTGCTCCTAATCGCGCGCATCGTCCCAGAGATTTTCAGGCGGGACGTCGAATTTTTCGCTTTCTGCCAAATACCTGTCCTTTTTGTCATTTAGAAACGCAGGAGCAGCCGATATTGATTTTTAGTGCTGGAAAAGTTATAAAGAATCCTGCGATTTTGCCTAGGAATTGGAGTTTGGCTGTAGTGCCCAATAAGTTTCCCGCTGTTTTACCGCAATCAGACCTTAAAAAAGAAAAAAAAGAATTTTATCGTATAACACCGGGGGCAGGCGCACATGAAGTAGTAATTACTAGAAACCATAGGAAAGATATATCCTGCCTTTCTTTGGTTCAAATAAAGGAAGTTTTAGATGCCTACCAAATGAGAATCTTATCTTTAAAAAAGGAGGAATTTGCCAATTACATTTTTGTTTTTCACAATTACGGCTGCCGCGGCGGGGCTTCGATTAGCCACCCGCATTCTCAAATAGTTGCTTTGTCGGTAGCAGATCCTGATTTTAAAAAAAGACTGGACGGCGCGCAGCGCTATTGGAATAAAAAGCATCAATGTGTTCACTGCCGGATAATCGAACAAGAGAAAAAGGACAACAAAAGAATTGTTTTTGAAAACAACAGATTTATAGCTTTCTGCCCTTTTGCCTCACAGGCTTCTTTTATGACAAGAATATATCCCAAAAAGCATTTGAGCCGTTTTGAAGAGATAAGCAGTAAAGAAAAAGAGGGACTTGCTGAAGCTTTGAAAGAAATTTTAGTCAGACAGAAAAAAGTTCTTTTTTCTCCTTCTTATAATTTTTTTCTGGCAACTTCTCCGTTTGACGGTGAGGATTATTCCTACTACCATTGGTATTTTGAAGTTAGACCGCGTTTTTCTATAAAATCAAGTTTTTATTTCAATGCCGGTATTGAACTTCTGAATATAAGGCCGGAGGAAGCGGCTGAGCGCTTGAGGGCGGCCGGAAAGAAACATTAATTCTATTATTATGTTAGCGGAGCTTAAAACATTTTTAGTAGCGATGACACCAATTTTAGAGCTAAGGGGCGCTATTCCTATTGCTTTAAATATTTATGGCTTGCCTGCTTGGTCGGCTCTTCTTTTTTCTTGGCTGGGAAATATTACAGTTGTTTTCTTTCTTCTTGTATTGATAAAACCTGCGTCAAGATGGCTTATAAGGCATTTTAAGTTTTTTCGTTTGTTTTTGAGCAAGCTCTTCAATAGTACAGAGAAAAGACACCAGAAAAAATTCATTCGTTGGAAAAAATTCGCCCTGTTTTTTTTAGCCGCCCTGCCTTTGCCTTTTACGGGTGGGTGGACAGGAAGTTTATGCGCTTTTCTTTTTGATATCCCTTTTAAAGATTCATTTTTTTTGCTATCCTTAGGATTAGCCGTTGCTGGATTTATTGTCTTGTCGGCGAGCTTAGGTTTTTTCAGCTTTTTTTAAAAGTTTGCCTCCAAGGAAAGTAGACGGAAGGGTAACTATAATATATGCTTTCTTTTGAAAAATTAGAATTTTACAATCCAAGTAAAGGAATAATAAAGTTCGGTTCTCTAGCAGAGGAAGTTTTTTCCTATATGAAGCAAGAGCCGGAAAGTTTTTATGAAATAGTAGCGGGCTGCGATTCTTCATCTGATATGTATCCTGTTTTTCCTGTGGCAATTGTTGTTTTGCGCAAAGGCTTTGGCGGTAGGTTTTTCCTGACAAAGATAAAATATCAGAGGATGGAAAAGAAAAAATTCTTTACTTTTCAGCAAAGGATATTAGAAGAAGTTTATCTTTCCTGCGAAGTTGCTTTGCGTTTTAGAGAAGCTTTAAAAGAAAGAATAAGTCGTTGCTCCAAGGTTTCTTTGCGCTACCGCTTTGAATATATCCACGCTGATGTCGGTAAAAACGGCCCTACTAAAGATATGATAAAAGAAGTTGCCGGACTTATCAGAAGCAACGGATTTACACCTAAGATAAAACCGCAATCTTTTGCTGCTTCTATTGTTGCTGACAGATTTAGTTAAGAAACAGCGGGGAAGCGCTTTCGTTGTTAAAATTATGAAAGCCGAAGAATTAAGAAAAAAATTCTTAAATTTCTTTGCCAGTAAGGGACATAAAATTATTCCCTCAGCTTCTTTAGTCCCGCAGGATGATCCAACAGTTCTTTTTACGACAGCAGGGATGCATCCTTTAATACCCTACCTTTTAGGGCAGCCGCATCCTTTGGGAAAAAGACTGGCTAGTGTGCAGAAGTGCCTTAGAACAGGTGACATCGAAGAAGTTGGAGATGAAAGCCATCTTACATTTTTTGAGATGCTTGGCAATTGGTCATTAGGAGATTATTTCAAAAAACAGGCGATTAACTGGAGCTTTGAGTTCTTGATTACGGTTTTGGGATTGGACAAAAATAGTTTAGCGGTAAGCGTTTTTAAGGGCGATGCAGAGAACAATATTCTTAGAGATAACGAATCTGCTAAGATTTGGCAGAGTTTAGGCATCAAACCAGAGCGTATTGCCTATTTGGGTAGAGAAGACAATTGGTGGGGGCCTGCTGGCAAGACCGGGCCTTGCGGGCCGGATACAGAAATATTTGTTTGGACAGGAAAGAGTCCGGCACCGGAACAATTTGACCCTGAAGATAAAAATTGGCTGGAAGTCTGGAACAATGTTTTCATGGAATACAACAAGACAAAGGAAGGAAAGCTTGTTCCTTTAGAACAGAAAAACGTGGATACAGGAATGGGACTTGAAAGGATGCTAACTGTTTTAGATAAAAAAGAAACCTTTTTTGAGACGGAAGTCTTTAAGCCTCTGGTTGAAAAAATTAAATCTTTAACTTCTCTGAAAAGCAAAGACAATAAAGGGATTAAAGACAGGGAAGCGGAGAGAGCAATAAGGATTATTGCTGATCATATGAAAGCGGCAGTTTTTATTCTAGCGGAGGGCGTGACTCCTTCAAATACGGAGCAGGGTTATGTTCTACGAAGGCTGATTAGGCGGGCAATTCGTTTTGCTGGAATTCTAGGAGTTAACAAAGGCTTCGGAGGTGGATTGGCAGAGGTGGTTATTAGTCTTTATCGGGATTGCTATCCCGAGCTTGCCGAGAAGCAGGAATTTATTCTGCGGGAGATAGCGGTGGAAGAAGAGAGCTTCAATCGTGCTTTAACAAGGGGATTGAATGAAATAAGGAAAATAGGGGGAAAAGAAATAAATGCTGAACAGGCATTTGATCTTTATCAAACCTATGGTTTCCCTTTGGAAATGACAAAAGAAATTGCCCGTGAAAAAGGGATGATTGTTGACGAAAAAGGTTTTCAGAAAAAACTGCGGGAACACCAGGAATTATCGCGCCAGGGAGCGGCCAAGCGCTTCCAATCCGGTTTAGCGGATTATTCGGAACAGACTATTAAATATCATACTGCTACTCATCTTCTTCAGGCTGCGCTTAGGCGGATACTAGGGGAGGAGGTGCGTCAAATGGGTTCTAATATTACTGCAGAACGCTTGCGTTTTGATTTCTCTTTCGGCCGCAAGATGACCCCAGATGAACTTAAGAAAGTGGAGGATTTAGTCAACAGTAAGATAAAAGAGAATTTAGAGGTAAAAAAAGAAGAGATGCTGCTTAACGAGGCGTTGCAGTCAGGCGCGCTTTCTTTTTTTCGGGAAAGATATCCGGAAAAAGTGAGTGTTTATACGATTTGGAATCCTAAAAACGGAGAAGTGTTTTCAAAAGAGATATGTGCCGGGCCTCATGTTAAACATACAGCAAAAATAGGGAGGCTTAAGATAGTCAAGGAAGAAGCTTCTTCGCGCGGCATCCGGCGTATTAAAGCTGTGCTGGAATAAGTTTGTAATTCTTTTGAAAAGAAAAGCTGTTGTTTCCGTGATTTTATTCTGCTTTTACATTTTTTTATATTTTGTTTTTATGTGTTAAAATGAAGTATTCAGAACAGCAATGCTTTTATACTTTTGAGATATTGTTTATATTTGTGCCGCATGAGGCGCCATACGACATAAACATTAAAGATTAGTTTTTATGGTTAAAAAAGTTATTGATATTATTCCTCCAGAAGAGAACACTTGTTTTAAAAAGGAAAAAAGACAAGCAGAGGCGAAAATGATCGGTGCTTTTAAAAAAGCGAGACCGGATAAAGATTTAGCAGAAAAAAAAAGATGGAAAGCTTTTGCTTTTGGGCTTGTTGCTTTTACATTGTCTTTATTGGCTATTTTAACTCTTTTTTACAGCAAAGCATCTTTGCGAATTAAGCCGTTTTTAGTGCAAAAGGAAATAGAAGAGGAGATTAAAGTGGATGTGTCCCAAGAAGAGTTTGATATTGAGAACAAGACTATTCCCGGCGAACTGTTTGAAGTTAAGGTTGATTTAGAAAAAAAATTTCAAACAAGCGGCGAAATTGTTGAAAGCGGTAAGGCAGAAGGAATAATTACTGTTTATAACCGGCGGGAGCCGCCGCGAGCAGTTAGATTAAGAAAAGAGACGCGTTTTCTTTCAGCTGAAAAAGAGAAAGTTTTCAGGGCAGTAGAGAAAATATATATTCCTCCGGCAACTTTTAAAAAAGGCAAGCTTGTGCCTGGATCGGCAAAAGTAAGAGTTGTTGCTGCCGAGCCTGGTGAAGACTATAATATTGGTCCCTCAAAGTTTTCCGTTCCCGGTTTGGCAGGAAGCGTTTTATACTATAGTGTTTGGGCGGAATCAGCTTCGCCAATGACCGGAGGTTATTTAAAAAAAGCAAAAGTTGTGGCGGACGAAGACATAAAAAAAGCGAAAAAAGAAATGGAAGAGGCTTTACTTGAGCGTGCTGCTGAAAAGTTGAAAGAAAGCATTCCAAAGGGCTTTGTTTTTAGTAAGGCTTCAATTTCCAATACTGATGCGCAGTTTTCCTGTAGCCCGCAAGCAGGGGGAAAAGCAGAGGTTTTTGCTTGTCGATCTGTTATGACAGCGAAGACTCTTTGCTTTAAATTCAGTTATTTGAGCAAATTTGCCGAATTAAAATTAAAGGATTCTTTAAGGCCAGGAGAGAAACTTGCTCCAGGAACCGTGGAAATTGTTTTTTCACCCAAAAATGCTCTATCTGTTTCCGGGAAACTGATTCTTCGGCTAAAAGTAAAATTTAAAGTATATAAAGAAATCCCTGAGAAAAAAATTATTTCAGCAGTAAAAGGACTTTCCAAAAAAGAAATAAAACAACAAATGGGTTTAAATTATCCCGAGGGAAGCCTGTTAAGTGTGCGTTTCTTTCCTTTCTGGCTTTTGAAGGCCCCTAAAAACCCTGAAAGGATAAAAATAGAATTGACATTTTGAAACTCATTTGTTATGCTTTTAATTAGCCTGCTTTAAGGCTGTCCATGAAAGAGAAAAAAAACAAAGAAAAGGGAATTGTAAGCGAAGCTCTGCCTGGGCTTTTGTTCCGTGTTAAACTTGATAACGGAAAAGAGATTTTAGCCCATTTAGGTGGGAAAATGAAAATGTTTCGTATAAGGGTTTTTCCGGGCGATAGAGTTGTGGTGGAAACGAGTCAGTATGACGACAGCCGCGGTATAATTGTTTATAGGCTTAAATCTTGATAGTTTGCTTTAAATTATATGAAAGTGCGTCCATCGGTAAAAAAAATTTGCAATAAATGTAAGATAGTCCGCAGAAAGGGAAAGGTTTATGTTATATGTGAGAATCCGCGGCACAAGCAAAGGCAGGGAAAATAGTCTTGTAGACCTGCAGGACTTATTTAAACAAGCAGTTTAGTTATTTTTTTATTTTTCATTTATGCTTCGAATTGCCGGCACGCTTATGCCGGAAGAAAAACATATAGAGATAGCCCTTACCTATGTTTACGGCATAGGTCGTTCTTTAGCTAAGAAAATTTTAAGCGAGGCAGGGGTTGAAGGTTCGAAAAAAGTTAAAGATCTTCAAGAGGAGGAAATAAGTCGTATAAGGGCGGCAATTGAAGGGAAGTACAAGGTTGAGGGAGATTTAAAAAGGGAGATTATAAGTAATATTCGGCGATTAAAGCAAATACGTTGCTGGCGCGGATTGCGGCACATAAAAAAACTGCCGGTGAGAGGGCAAAAAACAGAAAAGAATGCCAGAACAGCGCGTGGAAATGTTAAGAGAACATCAGTGGCTTTTGGCAAGAAGAAAGCGCCAGCCCGGAAATAATAAATCCTATTTTTTTTAATAAAAGCATATGGGCAAGAAACGAGTTATAAAAAAAACAGAGGAAGAGTTAATAAAGGAGACAGAAAAAGTTGAACAGAAGATGAAGAAGGCGGTTTCTGTTAAGAAAAGCTCGGAGGCTGGAGAAGGAAAAATTTATATTTCTTCCACTTACAACAATACCATTATTTCCTTGACTAACAAAAAAGGAGAAGTGCTGGTTTGGCGTTCAGCGGGAAGTGTAGGGTTTAAGGGGACAAAAAAAGGAACTTCTTATGCCGCTTCAAAAGTTGCCCAATCAATAGCTGAAGCTTGCCGAAAGCTTAGAATAAGAGAAGTTGATGTTTTTGTAAAAGGTGTTGGCGGTGGCCGGGACAGCTCGCTTAAAACACTGGCAAACCAGGGATTGGAATTCAGGAGCATTAAAGACATAACTCCTATTCCTCATAATGGCTGTCGGCCGCGTAAGCCAAGACGCGTATAATTTTTTGTGGCCGCAAAAAATATGAAGATAAAGCAGTGCCGAATATGTCGGCGAATGAATCAAAAATTATTTTTAAAGGGAGAGAAATGTTCTTCGCCTAAATGCCCTTTGATTAAAAGACCTTATTCTCCGGGGGAAAAGCCGAAAAAGCGGAGAGGAGGTTTTTCTGAGTATAAAAAAGAGCTGTTGGAAAAGCAAAAACTGCGTCTCTGGTATGGGCTTTCGGAAAAGCAATTTAAAATTTATATCAAAAAAATTCTGAAAAAGAGAGGACGGGAAGAAGATGCTTCTTCAAAACTGATAAAAACTTTAGAGAAAAGATTGGATAATGTTGTTTTCAGGTTAGGTTTTGCTTCTTCGCGAAGACAAGCACGGCAATTGGTAAGCCACAGCAATTTTTTAGTTAATGGCAAGCCTGTTAATGTACCCTCCTATCAAGTTAGACAGGGAGATGTTATATCTTTAAAGGAGCAAAAAAAGAAAAAAGCTTTTTTTAAAAAAGTTTTGTCTTCTTTAAAAAAAAATCAGCCAATGTCTTGGCTGGAGCTTGATAAGGAAAAATTAAGCGGAAAAGTGATTGGCGAACCAAACATTGAGGAAACCGGAGCACCGGCAGAAGTGTCATCCATATTTGAATATTATTCGCGTTAAAGGTTTTTGTAGTTGGTGCAAAGGTTATCCTGATTTTTAATTTTTACAGCAGATGTGAATTTAATAAAATATACATATAAAAAATAAAAACGTATATATGATTCCATTGCCAATTAAATTTAATATTACAAAGGAAAGCGAAAACAAGGCTGTCTTCGAAATCAGCCCTCTTTATACAACATACGGGGTAACCGTAGGGAACGCTTTGAGGCGTGTTCTTTTATCCTCTATGAGCGGTTACGCCATAACGCAAGTTAAGATAAAAGGTGTTTTGCATGAATTTTCTACTCTTCCGGGAATATTGGAGGATATACCTATTGTTCTGGTTAATTTAAGAAAATTAAGGTTTAAATGCTTTAGCGATGAGCCGCAAACAGTTACTCTTTCAGTAAAAGGGGAAAGGAAAGCTAAAGGAGCGGATTTTAAGTTAAACCCGCAAGTAAAACTGGCTAATCCGGAACAGCATATAGCCACCTTAACTTCGAGCAAAGCAGAATTGTCTATTGAGGCGAAAATTGAAAAGGGGTTTGGTTATGTGCGCGTTGAGGATAGGGAAGAAAAAAAAGCAGAAGCAGGCACTATTTATATAGATTCCATATTTAATCCTGTAAAAAGGGTAAGTTATAAGATTGAAAATATGATTGTTGGAAAAAGGACTGACTTTGAAAGGTTAAAACTTAAGGTTGAGACTGATGGTACAGCCAGTCCGGAGGAGGTTTTTTATGAAGCGGTTGAAATTTTGATGAACCACCTTTCCATTTGCGCAAAGCCTTTATCCAAAGAAAGCAGTACGGAAGAACAGCAAAAAGCTGTTGTAAAAACAAAGGAAAAAGAGAAGGAAGCTAAAAAAAAGAAAGTAGAAGATTTGAAAATTCCGGCAAAAACTCAAAAAGCCTTATTAAAAGCAGGAATTAAAACTTGCGCTGGCCTTTTGCAGAAGACAAAGGAGAAAATATTGTCTTTGGACGGAATTGGCAAGAAGGAGTTGAAAGATATAGAAAAAGCGCTTAAGGCGGAAGGTTTAAGTCTGAAAAACTAAATCAGTAAAAATATGAGAAAACTTAAAAAGGGAAAAAGATTTTCACGAACATCAAGCCAAAGGAAAGCTTTATTGCAGAGTTTAAGCGCTAGCCTTTTCTTGAAAGAAAAAATTTTGACGACAAAAGCAAAAGCTAAGGAAACAGCAAGGATTGCCGAAAAAATGATTACAACTGCCCGCCGGGGGGATTTAGCGGCAAGAAGAAGGCTCCTTAGAAAACTTCCGGAAAAGGTTGTTAAAAAACTTATAGATGAAATTGCTCCGCGCTATAAAGGTAGGAGCGGCGGCTATACGCGGATTATAAAAATAGGGAGGCGGTCTTCCGACAGCGCTGAGAGAGCGGTACTGGAATTGGTAGAGCGCCGCAAGCGTCCTTAATTTACTTTATGTCCAAGAAAAGCGAAATTAAAAAAACAAACCAACAAAAAGGAGAAAAGGTGATTGTAGTAAAGGCGGCGGGAAAGCCGTTGGGGCGATTGGCTGTTGAAATTGCCGGAATTTTAAGAGGCAAAAATCAGCCTGATTTTTCTCCCCATAAGGATAGTGGATATTTTGTAAAGGTAGAAGGAGTAGAGAAGATAAAAATAACTGGAGGAAAGCTGAAAAAAAAGATATATTTTCACCATAGCGGTTGGCCCGGAGGCTTTAAGAAAGAAACAATGGAAGAAGTGCTTGAAAAAAAGGGGGCAGGAGAACTTTTAAGGAGAGCTGTCTGGGGCATGCTTCCTAAAAACAAACTTCGCCGGCGCCAAATTAAAAGATTATTGATAAACGATTAACAGTAAAAAAATAGCAGGAATATGCCTGAAAAAACAAACAAAAGTTCAAACAAAGCAACACCTAAAAAAGAGAAAGGGGTAGCCAAGAAGAAAGCAAAGCCAGTGAAAAAGGAAGGTAAAAAGACAGAAAAAAGAAAAGTAAGGGCCGAAAAGAAGACTGTTCAAAAAAGAGATGTAGGCTCTGCAAAAGCGGTTAAAGGGACTGCCGAAAGTCTTCAGGGAAAAGAAGAGAAAAAATTAAAAGATCGCTACCTTGAAGCTGTTGGTCGCCGGAAAACAGCAGTTGCCAGAGTAAGGCTTTTTACTTCAGGAAAAAGCGAAATTATTGTTAATGGGAAAAAATATAAAGATTATTTTCCAACGCTTCTTTTGCAGAAGGCGGTTGAGGCGCCATTGGAAAAAATAAGTTGTTTGGATAAGTTCCGCTTTACGATAAAAATAAGCGGCGGAGGAATTTCAGGACAGGCAGAAGCCTGCCGTCACGGAATAGCCAGAACTCTTGTTGCTCTGAATCCTTATTTCAGAAAAAGACTTAAAAAAGCCGGCTTTTTAACAAGGGATTCTCGCGCAAAGGAACGTAAGAAATTCGGACTTAAGCGCGCCCGTAAAGCTCCTCAATGGAGTAAGCGTTAATTTTCTTATGCTTAAAGAATTAATAGATAAATTTTATTCAGACAAGAATACTGATAGGGAGCAGACGCATTTTTACATTACTGACGCAGGCAAGTGTCCGCGTTCAATTTTCTTTAAATTTAAAAAAGCTCCTCGTAAAGAGATGGATGCGCGCATATTAAGGATATTTGAACAAGGAGAATCAATGCACCAGCTGATAATGAAGGCACTTTTTGGCATTCGTGATATTCATGTTGTGGCTTCTGAAGTAAATATGCCTCCCCAAGAAATAATTTCCGGTCGTGCCGATGCTATTATAAGTATGAACAACGAGCTTTATGTTGTTGATTTTAAAAGCATGAACAGTATGGTTTTTCGTGCTTTGACCGCTCCAAAAGAAGAAAATATTTACCAATTACAGCTTTATCTGCATTTCTTTAAAATTAAGAAGGGCATTCTCCTTTATATCGATAAAGATAAACAAGAACTTAAAGAATTTATTATTGAATACGATCCGCAGCTTTGCAGGCGTCTCTTAAAGCAGTTTAAAGAATTGGAGGAGAAGATAAACAAAGATATTGTACCTGCTGCTTTAGCGGATTATCCAAGCAATTGGCAGTGCAGCTATTGCCAGTTTAGAAGCATATGCGACAAAGCCGGAGAAAACGAACTTGATTGGAAAGCTTTTAAAGAGAAAATTACAGCGGCTGAAAAGACGGAAGAAGAACCGCTTTCTCCATAATAATAAGCTTAATACAGGACTATGATGGATAAATTTATAATCAAAGGCGGAAAAAAACTTAAAGGGGAAATTAAGGTGAACGGAGCAAAAAATTCAGCAGGCCCGATTTTAGCGGCTACACTTTTAACAAAAGAAGAATGCCTTATTGGCAATATTCCTAAAGTTTCAGACATATTAGATATGGTGGATATTCTGGAGAATTTAGGCAAAGAAGTTGAATGGGTTGGGGAACGGCAGGTCAGGATTAAAGGGGGCGACCTCAATCCTTTAAAAATGGATTTTGAAAAGGTTTCTAAATCAAGAGTTTCTGTGCTTTTAATAGGCGCTCTTTTGCCAAGGGTGAGAGAGTTTAAAATGTCACGGCCGGGTGGAGACAGAATAGGCCTGCGTCCGATCAATATCCATTTGGAGGCTTTGAAAAATTTGGGTGTTGAAATTGAAGAGGAAGGCGATTTTTACTATTTAAAATCAAAGTCCATTAAAGGAGCAGATATTGTTTTATCTGAATTTAGCGTTACAGCTACGGAAAATTTAATCCTTGCTTCGGTTTTAGCTCAGGGGAAAACTATTATTCACGGCGCGGCCGAAGAGCCGCAGGTTGAAGACTTGGCTTCTTTTCTGAATAAAATGGGAGCGCGGGTTAAAAATGTAGGAAGTCATTGCTGGGAGATAAACGGAGTGGAAAAACTAAAGGGGGCGGAACATGAGCTTATTCCCGACCCAAACGAAGCAGGCACTTTTTTAGCGATAGGAGCGGCTTGCGCCGAAAAGCTTAGGGTTAAAAATATTAATCCAAAACATTTGACTTTATTCTTAAAAAAGCTTCGGCAGGCAGGAGTTGCTTTTCAGGAAAGAACTGATGAAATAGAGGTAGAAGGGCAGGACTGCTTTAAGCCCGTGAAAATACAGGCTCTTCCTTATCCAGGTTTTCCAACCGATCTCTTGCCTTTAGTTGTTCCTCTTTTAACACAGGCTGTCGGTAAAAGCTTAATTCATGATCCTTTGTATGAGAACAGGCTTAATTATGTGCAGGAACTGCGGAAGATGGGAGCTGATATTGAAATTGTCGACCCTCACCGCGCCTTTGTTTTCGGCAAAACACCGCTGAGAGGTATGACGATTGAATCTTGGGATATTAGGGCTGGGGCCTCTTTGCTTCTTGCTGGGTTAATGGCCTTTGGCGCGACCACATTAAAAAATATTAGTCAGATAGATCGTGGATATGAGAAAATAGAGGAACGTTTAAAGGCAATAGGCGCAGACATAGTGCGGCTTTGACAAATGAAAGAGATTAAGATTTGCTATTAAAGCATAAACTGCGTTGTAAATATATGTTTATAACAAAAATAGCAATAGACCTTGGAACTTGTAATTCATTAGTTTCAGTGCCTAAAAAGGGAATAGTGCTGGAGGAGCCTTCGGTTGTTGCTTTATCTGAAACAAATAAGAAAATTTTAGCAGTAGGGGAAGAGGCAAAACTAATGATAGGCAGGACGCCTGACGACATTAAAGTTTATCGGCCGTTAAAGGATGGGGTGATTGCTGATTATAAGGTGACGCGGGCAATGCTGAAGTATTTTATAGACAAGGCGCAGAAAGGATTTAATCCGCTGAAGCCTGATTTGATTATCTCTGTTCCTGCTGGCTCAAGTTCTACGGAAAGGAGAGCTGTGATTAAAGCCGCTTTAAGTGCCGGCGCAAAAAGAGCTTTTGTTGCCAAGGAACCCATCTTAGCCGCAATAGGAGCAGGGATTCCCATTAATTCAACGCAAGGAAATATGGTTGTTGATATCGGGGGTGGAACTTCAGAGATAGCCGTAATATCACTGGGGGGCATTGTAGCTTCTGATTCAATAAGAATTGGAGGAGATAAAATGGATGCCGCTGTAGCGGATTATGTAAAAAAGAAATATAATTTAGCTGTAGGAACACAATCTGCCGAAGAAGTGAAAATTAAGATAGGGGCTGCTGTTCCTCGCCGGAAGGAAGAAACCATAGAAGTACGCGGCAGAGATTTAGTTTCCGGACTGCCAAAAAACATTAAACTTTCTTCCAACGAATTAGTGGAAGCCTTAAAAGATGTCTTAGAAGGAATTGTCAGGGCAGTGCGGCAGGTTTTAAGAATGACTCCTCCGGAACTAGCGGCAGATATTATGGATAAAGGAATGATTCTTACGGGCGGCGGTTCTCTTTTAAGAGGTCTTGATCAGCTCATAGCCAAAAAGACGGGAGTTCCTTGTTTTGTTGCCGATGATGCGCTTTATTGTGTTGTTAAAGGAATAAGCGCTGTGCTGGAAAACTTGGATACTTATAAAAGGACTATTTCAAGCAGAAAATAATAAGTTTATGCTTGAAGATGTTTGGCTGTTTCTAAAAAAACTTGTTGAAAATGAAAAAGTGCCGCAGTCCCTTATCTTTTTGGGTTCGCCGCAGAGCGAGAAAAGCGCTCTCGCTATGCGCTTTGCCGCTCTATTAAACTGTTTAAGGTCTGAATCTAAGCCTTGCGGCAGATGTCTTTCCTGCCGTTTACTGGAAACGGATAGGAATCCGGATATAAAAACAATTAAATGGAGCCCTGATTCCTCCATTGGCATAGGTGAAATTAGAGAGATGAAGCAGGAATTAAGCTTAATGCCGCGCTTGTTCCGCAGAAAAGTTATTATTTTGGAAAATGCTGACAGGCTCAACATTTATGCGCAAAGCGCACTTTTAAAGCTTTTAGAAGAACCTTGTGAAAGTAGTGTTGTAATTCTTATCAGTGAACATCGAGCCGCTCTACTGCCCACAATTCATTCGCGCTGTCAAGTAATAAAATTCCCAAGTCCTGCATCCGGCATTTTAGAAAAGGATTTTTTGGAAATGGAACGATTTTTTAATTTCAATTTAGGGGAAAAACTACTATTTTTACAAAAAGAATTCGGCAAACAAGCCTCGGCCGAAGATATAATAATGTTCTTGAATAAGCTGGAAAGCTTCTTAAGACAAATTTTACTGGAGAAAATAGGCGTAAGACGCGCAGGAAAAAGGGGAGTCGAATTATTAGAACAACCGTTAAAAGAATTAAGCAGAGCGCTTGATCTGTTGGCAGAAAAAAGAAATATTATTCTTTTTTCTAATGTCAATCCGCGACTTGCCGCAGAAAGCCTAGTTTTGGAAATTTAAGCTTATGGACAAGGGAAAAAGTATTTATTAAAATTAAAAGAAAGGCATATAATAATTCGCGGTAAGCTTGAATGTACCGCATAAACATAGATATAAAATATGGAAGAAAATGAAATTCTCTCAAAATTAGAAGAAAGGCTAAAGCAAATAAAAGAGGCATTTGCTTCGCAGTTAAGAGAAATGAGGGCTGGCCGGTTGTCAGTTTCTTTAATTCAGGATATAAAGGTTGAGTGTTTTGGTTCGGTTGTGCCGTTGAAACAACTAGGCGCTGTTTCTGTTCTTTCCCAAAGAGAATTATTGGTTCAGGTGTGGGACAGAAGTTATATTGAAAGTATTGTTAAAGCTATAGAACAGAGGAAAACAGGGCTGGGAGTACGCATTGAAGGAACGGAAATTCGCCTTTCCGCACCTCCTTTAACTGAAGAGAGCAAAAAAGCTCTTATTACAACGCTTAATCAGCAGAAAGAAAAGACCTTTCAAACCTTTCGTCGTCTGCGCGATAAAACTTGGAAAGAAATCCAAAGATTGTTTCAAGATAAGGAAATAAGCGAGAACGAAAAATATAAGCAAAAGGAAAAAATGGAAGAGGTAATAAAAAAGTTCCGGAAAGAAATTGAAGAAATGGCCGAAGCGAAAGAAAAAGAGATAAAAATATAAAAAGACAGAAGATATGCTGATTATTTCAATTCTTCTTGTTGCTGCTGTCTTAATTTTTCTTCTCATCATCCATGAATTAGGGCATTTTGTGGCAGCAAAAAAAATGGGAGTGATTGTTGAGGAATTTGGGCTTGGTTATCCGCCAAGAATATTCGGAAAAAAAATAAAAGGTACTCTTTACTCGCTGAACCTTCTGCCCTTTGGAGCTTTTGTTAGGATGCTTGGCGAGGAAAAAGAGATAAAAAAGAAGGGCAGTTTTTCTTCCAAACCCGTCTGGCAAAGGGCAGTTATTGTTTTTGGAGGAGTTGCTTCTTTCTGGCTTACGGCATTTTTAATATTTACTTTAGTAGCAAGTATTTGGGGTATGCCGCGAGCTGTTTCTGATTCTTTCCCGGGCCGTGCTTTTGTGCAGGTTGTTCATGTTGCGCCGAATTCTCCTGCCTCGAGAGCGGGGATAGAGCCCGGCGATATAATTCTTGGGCTTGATAAAATAGATGATATCCAATATTTTATTAAGCTTTACAAGGGCAATGAGGTGGTTATAAAGCTAAAAAGAGGGAAAAAGATATTAGAAAAGCATGTAGTGCCGCGTTCTCTGCCTCCAGAAGGACAAGGACCTCTCGGTGTTGGGCTGGTAAGAGTAAGCAAAATAAAATCGCCTTGGCCGGAAGCTTTATGGGTCGGCTTGAAGGCAACGACCCAGCGAACATTCTTTATAATTGATTCTCTGAAATCTCTCTTGAGCAGAAAAAGAACTGTTGGGCTTCAAGTTGTTGGCCCTATTGGGGTTGGCGCTATGATGAGCCAGGCTTTAGGGGCGGGAATTGATAATTTTCTCCTTTTTACCGCAATGATCGCTATTTGGCTGGCTATCTTCAATCTCTTGCCCATACCTGCTTTAGACGGAGGCAGACTCCTTTTTTTAGGGATTGAAGCGCTTAGGAGAAAGCCTCTGCCTCGGCGCTGGGAAGAAAGGGCTAATGGCTTCTTTTTCCTGCTTTTGGTTGTTTTGATGGCTTTTGTAACTATTAAAGACATTGTGAAGCTGTTTTAAGTGGCTTTTTAGGTTTGATTGACAAGATTGGATGTTAAAACCGGAGCCTTGTAGGGCTCCGGTTTGAGGTTTAGTCGCACTAATCGCTTTTTATATAAAATGTTAACGTTCTTTTACTCATAACATTACCAGTTTACATAAGATATTGCTTATTTTCTGTGTTTAGGTTAAATTAAATAATATGCGGCAATCTGAACTATTTACTAAAACATTAAGGGAGGCGCCAAAAAAGGAAAAAAGTTTAAATGCGATTTTTCTACAAAGGGCTGGTTTTATCCATAAAGAAATGGCCGGCGTTTATACTTTTTTACCGCTGGGTTTGCGTGTCCTTAGGAAAATAGAAAATATTGTTAGGGAAGAAGTGAAAGCTATAGCTGCCCAGGAAGTTTTGATGAGCGTTCTCCAGCCGAAAGAGATATGGGAGAAAACAGGGCGCTGGTCAAAGGGGCTTGGCAGGGAAGTAATGTATAAATCCTTTAATTCGCCAGAGGGCTTAAAAAAAGGAGAGATTGGGCTGGGTCCGACCCACGAGGAAATGATAACCAATATTGTTAAGAATTATGTAAAATCTTATGAGGATTTGCCTTTATATGTTTTCCAGGTACAGACAAAGTTTCGGCGGGAGCCGCGGCCGCGGTCAGGGCTTCTTAGAGGGAGGGAATTTGGCATGAAAGATCTTTACAGCTTTCATTCTTGCGAGAAGGATTTTAAAGATTATTATGAAAAAGTAAAAAAAGCTTATTTCAAGATATTTAAAAGATGCGGGTTGGAGGCAGTGCTTACTGAAGCGTCAGGCGCTGGTTTTACACAGGGCTTTACTCATGAATTTCAAGTTTTGAGCGAAACAGGCGAGGATAGGATAATATGCTGTCCCAAAGGAGATTTTGCTCGCAATAAGGAAATAAGCAAAGTAAGGGCAGGAGGCAAGTGTCCTGTTTGCGGCAGTATTTTAGAAGAAAAAAAGAGTATTGAAGTTGGCAACATTTTTCCGCTTGGTAAAAAATATTCCGAAGCTATGGACGCTTACTTCTTTGATCAGCAGGGCAGGAAAAAACCCATTATTATGGGGTGTTACGGCTTGGGAACTTCGCGGCTAATGGGTGCTGTAGTTGAAATTTTTCATGACAACAAAGGAATAATCTGGCCCGAAGAGATAGCTCCCTTTAAAGCCCATTTATTATATCTATCTTCCACTAAATCAGAGTTTGCCGGAAAAGTTAAGGAAGCGGCTGAAACAACTTATAAATTTTTAAAAGATAAAGGCATAAGTGTGCTTTATGATGACCGGAAGGGCAAATCTCCCGGAGAGAAATTTGCTGATGCTGATTTAATCGGTATTCCTTGGCGTTTAGTAATAAGTGAAGCAGTGGTAAAAATGAAGGGGAACAATGTTGAAATAAAGAAAAGGGATGCTGAAGAAATGCAGGTTGTTAGTTTGAATAAAGCAGCCGAAATTTTAATGAAACAAGCGGTATAATAAAAAAGAGGCCGATTAAGATTAGAGTGCGGCCGATAATAACTAAGTATGTTCAGCAAGATTTTATCATATTTTAATGAAGATATTGCCATTGATTTAGGCACAGCTTATTCTTTAGTTTATGTGCGCGGCAGGGGGATTGTTATAGCCGAACCTTCTGTTGTGGCAATCAATCAAAAAACAGGTCAAATTTTAGCTATTGGAGATGAAGCAAAAAAAATGGTTGGTAGAACGCCCGGTAATATTATAGCAACTCGTCCTTTGGTTAAAGGCGTGGTTTCTGATTATGAAGCGACTGAACAGATGCTGAAATATTTTATTGAAAAAGTTAGAA
>CAYNRT010000003.1:0-8309 GCA_964399945.1 uncultured Candidatus Saccharibacteria bacterium
GCGGAGGAGGTGGGACTCGAACCCACAAGGGATTGCTCCCGCCGGTTTTCAAGACCGGTGCCTTACCATTCGGCGCACCCCTCCATTAAAATTTACTTAACAACTTTTACTGCCTTCTTCATTTTTTGAAGTTTGTTTATCCACATTTTAAACAAACGAGTAGATATAAAGACGGCGCAAACTTCAAGAGTGGTATAAGTAATTTCGGAAAGAGCGGGCAGTCTTTGTCCAGAGTCAGAATAGAAAAAATAATCCTTGCTTAAAAAATTAATCATATAAAGAACTAGGGTGATTGCTACCCAAAGATAAACAAAATATTCCCCTTTTTTCTGTATGTCGCCCTTTTTGCCAAAATGACGCAATAATTCCTTATGCAAGGAATACATAATTAAAATAATAATATAAAACAATCCTACTCTAGCTGGCGGAAAAGCGCCGCGGCTGAAAAACTCAATAAGCATCATAACTAAAGCAATTACTGTAATAATTGAACAAATATTAAAAAGGACGGAATTAACTTTTTTCTCTAACATGTTTTAATAAAATTTTTATTGTTAACTAAATTTCACAAAATAAACTATCTCCCATATTTTGCCGAAACAATAGTTTCAAACAAAACACCAGCTACAATTCCAAAAAAACAAATTCTTCATATGGAAATACATATTTAAAAACCGCGTATCCCACATTTTGGCTGCGGGGCTAGGATTCGAACCTAGACTACCAGGGCCAGAACCTAGCGTCCTACCATTAGACGACCCCGCAAATACCAATCACCAGCTGTTGTAAGTCTTCTAACGAAAAATACTTATGCAAATATGAGTAATTAGTGCTTAGAAAGCGAACTTCCGTTTTTGAAATTAATGTTCTCCGCTCTAATTACTAATTATCACGAAAATCCGCTGGCGGGGGTACCAAGATTCGAACTTGGAAGTCGGCTTTTGGAGAGCCGCAGTTTGCCAATTAAGCTTATACCCCCCTATCGCCAAAGAATCATAAACTTAAAAATCTATTTCTTCGTTTCTTTATGCACTGTATGCTTGCGGCATTTCTTGCAAAACTTTTTTAATTCTAGTTTCTCCTCAAGTCCTTTAGACTTCTGTGTGCGGTAATTGACACTTTGGCAATTAGTGCACTGTAATTTAATAAATTGTTTCTTTTTTTTCGCCATATAATTGCTTTTGAGCCTAGGGGGAGATTTGAACTCCCGACCTCGTCATTACCAATGACGTGCTCTAACCATCTGAGCTACCTAGGCAATAATAAAAATACAAATCTCAAAATGACAATGTAAAATGAAAAGTTAGATTTATTATCTAAACTAACTTACGAATTTCTATTTCACCTTCTATTAACATTATGGGCAGGGAGGGATTCGAACCCCCGTAGGCCAGAGGCCGGCAGATTTACAGTCTGCTGCGTTTGTCCACTCCGCCACCTACCCGTTTCTTTATCCTTTTATAAAATAACAGATATTGCGTTTTTATTCAATAGTCCTGCTGTGTTTTTTTCTCCATTCCTCTATTTCTTTATGGTTGCCCGAAAGCAGCACTTTCGGCACTTTCCATTTTTTCCCGGAATTATCAACAAAAACCGCCGGCCTAGTATATTGAGGATATTCTATGAAGCCGCCATTTTGACCAATTCTTTCTTCCCTAAGCTTACTCGATTTCCCTAACACTCCGGGCAAAAGCCTGCTTACTGCCTCAACAACAATTAAAGCAGGAATTTCACCGCCCATCAAAACATAGTTACCTATAGAAATTCTATCATCAGCAATATATTTTGCCGCCCTTTCGTCAACACCCTCATAACGCCCGCAGATCAAGATAAGATTGTTCATTTTTGTCCAGTTGCTCGCTATCTTTTGATTGAATCTTTTTCCTCTCGGTGTGAAAAGCACCACTTTTGTTTTTCCCTTTTTTCCGCTTTGTTCTTTCGCTTTTTCTACTGCCCTATAAATAGGTTCTATCTTTAAAACCATTCCCCGTCCGCCACCAAAGGGTTTATCGTCAACTGAAAAGTTAGTGTCACCAGCAAATTTTCTTAAATCTATTATATTAATCTTGATTATTCCTTTTTCTTCAGCCTTCTTAATAATAGATTGCTTAAAATAGGCTTTAAAAATATCGGGAAAAATTGTAATAATATTAAATTCCATATTTATTTGATTAGAATACTACAAAACTAACAAGCAAAAACAGCGCTACTCTAACTATAGCGCTGTTCTTGCAAAATTTCAAAATATTATACTCTTCACTTTACAGCTTCAGATCCAGATCTTCCTTGTCGGAATCAGAATCGGAACTAGAACTTTTTTCAGTCTTTTCTTCCGCTTCTTTAGACTGGACTCTTCCGCCTTCGGGCTCTTCAATCTTTAAATTAACTCTTGCATGATTTTTGAGCCCGACTATCCTTACTAAGTTTCTAATTGCCCTTGCTGTTGATCCTTTCTTGCCGATTATTTGTCCCATATCCTCTGCATTAACCTTTAAGGACAAAAGGACACCCATTTCATCCACTTTTCTTTCTATTTTCACGTCTTCGGGGTGATCAACCAAGGACTTAACCAGAAACTCTAAAAATTCCTTATCTGCTTCATTCTCTTTAGCCATATTGCTTTTTCTTCCCTTTTTTATCTTTATATAATTGCCAGTAGCTTCCGACCTTTCTCAACTTCAGCTACTCTTTTTTTTAAGTTTACTTATAAATCTTACTTTGTCAAGAAACATTCTCTGCTGTGTTGCCTGTAGGGGTTTTATCGTCTTCTTTTTCCTCAGAACCCTCTTCTGTGTTTCTGGCTTCGGGTTTAACTTCAGACTCAGGTTTAATCTCCGTTTCTTGTTGTTCTGGCTTCTGTTTCTCTTCGTCAGCCGCAGCGGCTTGCCCGCCACTTGCTTCTTTTTCCCCTTCTTGAGCTTTTTCCGTCATTTGTTCTTCTCCGCCTGCGCCACCACCGTCTTCTTCTGTTTTCTTATTCTTTTTGCTTTTCTTGCAGACATTTATCTTTCCAGCCTCAATAATTTTTTCCGAAACAAGAAAATTATGGGCTGAATCAGAAGGTTTAGCGCCAACACTAAGCCAATATTTTACTCTCTCTGTTTTTACCTTTTTTTCTTTCGTCAAAGGGTTGTAAAATCCAAGAATCTCCAAAAACCTTCCGCCACGCGGCGGATTGCTTTTATCAGTTACTATAAGCCGGAAAAAAGGCTGGTTTTTTTTGCCTGTTCTGATAAAACGAATAGCTAACATATAATTAATTATATTTTACACTTTATCATCTTTGAAAATAGATTCGGAAAGAGCTTTCTCCGCGGCTTTTTCTTCTGCCTCCTGCTTAGAAAATCCGCTGCCCTGCGCAAGAAGCTTATCTGCCACAAAAACTCCAGCAATAAACTGTTTGTTGTGATCAGGCCCCCACTCCTTCAAAATTTTATACACGGGCGTTGTTTTTGTTCTTTCCTGAACTATTTCCTGCAGTCGGGACTTAGAGTCTTCCCATTCTCTGCTCTTAAGTTTCTTGGGAAGCCCCGCCAACAAGTTTTTCACAACAAATTTTTCAGCTACTTCATATCCCTGATCGAGAAAAAGGGCTCCCAAAAAAGCTTCAAAAGCATTGCCTAAAATAATCATTTTTCCTTTTCCTTTTCCTTTTGCTTCACCTTTGCTTAAAAGCAAGCATTTCTCAAAACCTAAATTCTTAGCTATTTTAGCTAAATTTTTAGAATTTACAAGATAGGCGCGCCACCCTGTAAGTTCGCCTTCCGGATTCCTGTAATTTTTATACAGATAATCGGTAACTATAAGCTCCAAAACAGCATCGCCAAGAAACTCAAGGCGTTCGTTGTTTTCCAATAAAGCATCTTTTTTCTCGTTAAGATAGGAACGATGGCAGAATGCTTGTTTAAGCAAATTCTTGTTTTTAAAATTTATCCCTATCTTGTTTTCTAATTCTGAAAAATTATCCATTTAAGTGATTTTGATTTTCCGTTTTAGCTTTTTCTCCACTTCTCTAGAAGCTTCTTCTTCAGAAGAAATCCCTTTTATGTCTTGATAAACAGAATAAACAGAACCCAAAACCCCGTTAATAAAGCTGCCGGAATTCTCTCCGCCAAACCCCTTAGCCAACTCAATGGCCTCATTTATGGCAACCTTGGAAGGAACCTTTTTTTTATCGCTGTAAAGCAGCTCATAAAGTCCTATCCTCAAAATATTCCTGTCTATGCTTGCTAACTGCTCCAATGGCCGTTCTGGTGCTGATTTGGAAATTATATTATCCAAGGTTTCAATATTTTCAATTACCCCTTTGATAATTTCTCTTACAAATCCAGCTTCATCAAAACCTCCTCCAAACTTTTCTATATTCCTTTCTGTAATCTCTTTTATATCCACTTTCTTGCCGTAAAAATCCCATTCATACAAAGATTGTAGAGCAATAGAGCGTGCTAAATGCCTTGACGCCATATATATTCTTTTTTAAAAATCTGTTTTATCTCTCCTTTGTTTTTTTAAAATTTCTTCTTAGAAAGTTCCTCTAAGCTCAAACCTTTCTCTTCTGTTGCCTTTTTCTCTTTTTCTTTTATATCCGCCTCTCTTCTTTTCCGTTCTTTTTTCTCTAATTTCCCTAAAACGTCCAGCACTTCCCTTTTTTTATAATAACCGCAATGAGGGCAAACCCTATGCGGTTCTTTCGGACGACCACAATGCTCACACAAACTTAACTTCGGTCTTTTTAAAAAAATATGCATTCTTCTCTTGTTTCTTTTTGATTTGGTCGTATGTTTTTTGGGTACAGCCATACATTTTTAAGATTGAAAATTAACTGAAATCTATCTTCAAAATTTAAATAAAATAAAAAAGCCTATTTAATAATGGAAAAACCACTAAGATAAATATAGCAAAGTAGGGTTAAGAAGTCAAATACGCCTATTTTAATATGCCCTTGTCAATATAATCTTGGAACTTATTGGCATATTTCATAACGTTATAGGCATATGTTCTGCCGCCGGCAATGCGACAGGTCCGAGTAAGTCGGCTTGTGCCGCAAAGATAAGCCCGCGCCGCACCTATTTCTTTTAATTCCCGCTGAGAATCAGCCCCCCAGTCCTTAAGATACAAAGCGGCTGCCAAAAAAGCATCCTTCACCTTCCAAGGATTAGCTGGTCTAATACCCGTTATATCTTCTACTCTTTTCTTGTATCCCAGTTTTATCCAAGTTTCAGGCATAAATTGCGCCGGTCCCATCGCTCCTCCCCATTGAACCTTCCCTCCGTTTACTGAACAAGAAACCGGGGTAATAGTCGGATTTAGCCCCAGTTCCCTGGTAATTTGGAGAAAATAGGGCCATTGCCTTTTTTTCATTACCTTCTGCCAGCTGATTTCCGGATGCCGGCAGAAAGAAGCTTCTCCGCAATTACACTGGCCGACATTATTGCCAATATCAGATTCAACTTTTAATAGGCCCAAAAGAAAGGCCGGCCGAATGCCCGTTATTGACTCTACTTCTAAAGCCAATTTGTAGGCTTGTTCTAGAGTAAGTTTTTCTCCGCCGGCAACTTGAACAAGTTCAAAGATTTTTTTTCTTATCTTCTGAGCTTTCTTTTCTGTTTCTGATAAGTATTTTTGATAAAGCGCCTCTTTTCCTTTTGTCGCTTTTAACAAGTTGTCTTTGTTCTTTTTGATGTTTTCACTTTTACTTCTTTGCAGTTTTACTAAAATCTGCGTTTGCTCTAGCCGCTCTTTTTCAGAAAGCATAGACTCGTTCTGCTTTTCCAACGATTCTTTGAGAGCTTTAATGTCAACAAGCAGTTTTTGGGTTTCGCGGTTCAAAAGCTCTAAAGCCATAATATCACTAAAAAAATCGCTGAGGTTTTCCCGGCGCAGAAAAATCTCTAGTACAGATCTTTTGTCAGCCTCATACCGTAAGCGCAAAAGAGAAGAAATTCTTTCTTTTATCTCCTTTATTTTAATATTTGTTTTTCTTATAGACTCGTTGGTGTCATTAATCTGCAGATTCAAATCTTTAATAATCAGACTATTTTTATAAATTTTATAATTAAGACTTTTTATCTCTTTATTCAATTTATTTATTTCATTTTCCAGACTTCTTTTCTTCTGGGCAATGCGCGAAATTTCAGATTGATATTTGTCAGATTGGCGGTGATAATATTCCTCGCACTCTTTCAAGCGGTCTTTGCATTTTTGAACGCCCATTTCAAGACATAAAGCATCAATATTTTTTACAAACCCCGGGCAAAAATTTTCGGGCGCAGATTCAGCAGAAACAGTTTTGTAAAAGAAAAAACCTCCTATTAGCAATAAAATAAAAGGCAAAAGAATGAGAGGTTGTCTGCGGTAGGACATATTATGCAAGACAGAATTATGTTGCTTGATAATTATACGATACAAAAGTTTAATTTTTACTTTGCTCTTTTTGAGAAGGTTTCTCTTGCTGCTCATCTGCTTGCTCTTTTTCTCCGCTCTCTTTCTCCTCTTTCTCCTCTTCTTCCGCTTCAGGTTCAACTGCCGGAATTTCCTCCTCTTTATGCTCTTCAACTAAAGCAATTATATCTTCTTTATCCCGCATTACAGAAACATTTTCGGGTATTCCCAAATCCTCCACCTTGATTCTATCTCCAAGTTCTTTAAGAGAGGTTAAATCAACTTTTATCTCTTTAGGAAGATTATAGATTAATCCTTTTATTTCTATACTGTGTATTTCTTTAAGTAAAACTCCGCCTTTGTCTTTCACGGCCGGGGCTTCACCCTCAAATACCAAAGGAACTTCCACAATAGTTTCTTTTTTGGCAGAAGGTTTAAAAAAATCAATATGAATAATCTCACCGCTTAGCGGATCTGTGCTGTAGCTGTGTATAAGAACGTTGTACGTTTCTTTTCCACCTCCGGCTAAATCTAATGTTATCAGTGAACTTGTTCCAGCTTCAGACAGGGCTTTTTTAAACAAGTTTTTTTCTACCTTCAATAAAATATTTTTCTTAACTCCTTCCCCGTACAAAATTGCCGGCAAAAAGCCTTGTTTCCTTAACTTGTTTGTTTTTCTGCCCTTTTCTTCTCTTTTTTCAACTTTTAAAACAAACATATTAATATAAATTAATTTTTGATACTTATACACTTAAAGGGGCAAAAAGCAGCTGCTTCTTCGGCGCATTTAAGATACTCCCTGTCGCTATTCTCTATTTCCTCCTTTTCTTTTTTTAGAGAAAACTTTACCGGCAGAGATTCCTTAAAATGCGACTTTCCATCGCCCCTTATCTCAAACAACTGCGGACACTTTGCAACACATGCTCCGCAACCAACACAACACGATGTTTCAAGCACTATTTTAGCCATAGCTGTTTTGCTGCCGATAAAGCGCGTTTATCTACTTATACAAAATATACTACTTTCTTAAAAAAGTCCAGCCCCACCTAATCTGTCAGCAATACTGAATCTTGACAACACAGCCAAAAATCTACTCAACGCGTTTACATATTTTCCTAAAATTTATCATCGCCTTCATCACAGCATCAGGATTAAGAGAAATGCTTTCTATGCCCTCGTTTAATAAAAATTCAGCAAATTCATCATAATCGCTCGGTGCTTGGCCGCAAATACCACAATATTTTTTCCGCCGCCGGCAGGCGCGAACAACCTCCTTTATCATTCTTTTTACCGCCTCGTTGTTCTCGTTGCCAATATTCTGCAGATTAGCATTGTCACGATCAATCCCCAGGCTCAATTGGATTAAATCATTGCTTCCAATAGAAACACCGTCAAAAAGATTCAAAAATTCATCGATAAGAACAACATTAGAAGGAATTTCGCACATCATATAAACCTTCAAACCACCTTTGCCTTTCTCCAGTCCCGCCTTTTTCATTATTGCCAGCACCTTTTTCCCTTCTTCTGGCGTTCGGCAAAACGGTATCATTAATTCCAGATTTTTAAAGCCGAAAATATTTCTCACTCTTTTAACAGCTGCGCATTCCATTAAAAAAGCTGGAGCAAATTCTTTACTGTAATACCGCGATGCTCCCCGCCAGCCAAGCATTGGATTGCCTTCTCTTGGCTCAAATAATTCTCCTCCTACAAGCTGAGAGTACTCATTTGTTTTAAAGTCGGAAAAACGCAAAATAACGGGCCGCGGCCAAAAAGCAGCAGCGATTTGAGCAACACCTTCCGCGAGTTCTTTTATGAAGTACTCCTTTTTATCTTTATGTTCTGCTGTTAATTCCTCTATTTTTTTAACAACAGTACTGATTTGCTTACTTGAAGCACCCAACCTTCTTCCTATTTTAGAATCCGCTCTA
>CAYNRT010000003.1:8319-14387 GCA_964399945.1 uncultured Candidatus Saccharibacteria bacterium
GTAATAATACAATGCCAAAGGATGTATTCTAATTTTCTCGCTGATAATAAATTCCTCGCGTGCCAGCCCAACACCAGCAACAGGCAAGAAGGAAGCCTGAAAAGCAATTTCTGGCGCGCCGATATTAACCATTATTTTCGTTTTTAATTCAGGGATTTTCTTTAAGTTATAACGCTTAACTTTAAAAGGAATTTTTCCTCTGAAAACCCTTCCTTTTAATCCTTTTGTGCAATCAACCGTTACTTCCTCCTCCTGCTTTAGTGTCTTTGTTGCTTTAGCTGTGCCAACAACGCAAGGAACACCTAATTCCCGTGAAACAATTGCCGCATGGCAAGCTCTGCCGCCTTCATCAGTAACAATAGCCGAAGCTTTTTTCATTAAAGGAACCCAATCAGGATTTGTCATTCGGGTCACCAAAACACTGCCTTTCTTAAATTCTCTTATACGCGAAGCGTCTTTGATAATCTGTACCCTACCCTGCCCTATCTTGCTGCCGACGGCTATTCCTTCTAATACTGGCTTGCCTGTTTTGCCTAATTGATATTCAACTAAATCCCGAAAAGGGTTTTCAACAGCACCGTGGATTGTTTCAGGACGCGCTTGAACAATAAAAAGTTTATCAGTTTTGCCGTCTTTCGCCCACTCTATGTCCATTGGCATCCAGCGGCCTGCCGCTCGAGAATAATGTTCTTCAATTTTCAACGCCCATTTGGCCAAAGTAATTATTTCTTTATCACTTAGAGAAAACTTGTTCCTTTCTATAGGAGAAACAGGCAATTTTTTGATGCCTCTGCCGCTGTAAACAAATTTTTCCTCTTTTGAACCAAGATTTTTAATGATAATGGGGTTATATTTTCTCTTAAGGTTGGGTTTGAAAACATAAAATTCGTCCGGCGTAATTTTTCCTTGAACAATCATCTCACCAAGCCCATAGCTTGAATCTATCACAATAATATCAGAAAATCCGGACTCCGTATCTAAGGTGAACATTATTCCCGAAGAAGCCAAATCACTTCGGACCATTTTCTGCACTCCAACGCTTAAAGCAGTTTTTAAATGACTAAATCCTTTGCTCGCCCGATAGAAAATCGCCCTATCTGTAAAAAATGAAGCCAAGCAATTCTTAACTGCTCGCAACAAATTCCTTTCCCCTTGAACATTAAGATAAGTCTGGTATTGCCCGGCAAAAGAAGCTCCGGGCAAATCTTCCGCTGTCGCTGATGTTCGAACAGCTACATCAGCCTTTTCCATTCCATATTTTTGAGAAAGCTTCTTGTAAAAACCTATTATTTCATCTGCTAAATCTTTCGGCAAAAAAGCGTCTTTTATCAATGCTCTTACTTTTCGAGCTTTCCGCTGAAGCATTTTTACATTTCCCACATCAAGGTCTTGCAATATTTTTTCTATTCTCTCGCCTAGCCCGTTTTTTTCTAAAAAATAACGGTAGGCATTTGTAGTCAAAGCAAAGCCATCGGGCACATTAATATCCTTTGAGAGAACGGAAAACATCTCGCCCAAAGAAGCGTTTTTGCCTCCCGCCAGCGCTACATCATCCGCTCTAATCTCTTTAAACCAAAGAATACATTTTTTTTTCTTGTCCATAAATATAGATTATTGCTTTTATTTTAATAAATTTCCCGCCCAAACTAAAGCAGCCATCGCCCGGGCTATTTGGCGGGGTTCATTAAAGTAAGGTAGTTTTTGCTTTCTTAATACTTCTCTTGCTTTATCCGCTTCCACCCCGCCAATTAAAAGGCTTAAAACAGGCTTGCTTTTACATTTTCGCTGGGCTGCTACTGTAATAGAAGCATTCTTTTCAGGCTCAGTCATTGCTTGGAATGTTTGACAGACAATTACTCCATTTATATCCTGTCGGCCAAGGACAGACTTTAAAGCTGCCGCATAATCCCTACTGGAAGCATCGCCCAACAAATCTTGATAAGCTTTCACTTTTAGACCTAATCGATTAAGCCAGTCACTTATTAAAACTCCAGCCGCTCCGCCGTTTGTAATAACTCCGATATTCCTGCCTGCAGCGGCTGGAGATAAAGACAACGCCAGAGATATTTCTGTCAGTTCGGTAATTGTCTGCACTTCAATTATACCCGCTTTTTTAAAAGCGCTTGAATAAATTTCTGCCTGCCCCGCCAAAACACCTGTATGAGAACACACTGCCCGATTACCTTCGTTCGTCTGACCTCCTTTTAAGGCAATTAAATATTTTAATCGGCTTGCCTTACAAGCAGCCTTAATAAATTTTTCTCCTTCTTCGGCTTTTAATCCTTCAATATACATTGCTATAACCCTTGTTTCTTTGTCTTCAGCAAAAAAATTCAGAAACCGGCTTATTCCTAACCCGGCTCCATTTCCTAAAGAGACAAGCCCGGAAAAGCCAAATTGCCTCTTCAGAGAAATATCTATCAATGAATCTATTAAAGCGCCTGACTGCGAAATAAAGGCAATGTCACCAGACATCGGCATTATCGGCGCGAAAGAAGCGTTTAAGCCAGCTGAAGGTCTAATAATGCCAAGGCAGTTTGGCCCCAGCAAAGGAATGTTGTTCTTTGCTAAAATTTGCCAAACTGCTTCCTGGCGCTTTTTTCCCTCTTTCCCTTCTTCAGCAAAACCAGCTGATATTACCACGACCGCTCCTGCCTTTTTCTGGCTACATTCTTTAACTGCTTTAAGAACTGCTGGTGCCGGTATAGCGATAACGGCTAAATCAATTTTTTGTGGGACAGCGGTTATACAAGGATAAGTTTTCTGACCTAAAATTTTCTTTTTAAAGGGATTAACAAAAAATATCTTTCTTCTATTTCGGCTGGATAATAAGTTTTTGGCCATTGCCAAACCGACTGAGCCGGGTCTATTGCTTGCTCCAATTAAGGCAACGCTTTTGGGGTTAAAAAATTTATTCCACATACAATTTAGGGTCAGCAACAAAAACTCCTTTTTCATTAAAAAAAACAGGGTTCATATCAACGGCTTTTATCTCCGGGTGCTTCCGACTAAAACGAGAAATTTCAACCAAAATATTACTTAATTCCTTTATTCGTTTTTTATAAGCTTCATTTTTCTGCTTGTTTGAAGAACGACATCCTTTTAGAATTTTGTAGGCTTTAACGCTTTTTATCATTTCTCCAGCTTCTTTCATGCTAAGCGGAGCAATGCCGAAACTAATATCCTCCAATACTTCTACAAAAACACCGCCTAGTCCAAACATTACTATCGGGCCGAAAACAGCATCTCTTTTCATTCCGATTATCAATTCAACTCCCTGGCCTTTCTTTTGGATTAAGACAAGCGTGCCTGGTTTTTCCTTCATTTTTCTTTTCATCTCACTAAAAACCCTAACCCCCTCTTCTCTGCTGAAACATATTTTTACCAACCCTTTTTCTGTTCTATGCAAAAGATTAGGCGAAAAAATCTTAATAACAACGGGCAAGCCGAATCTTTTAATAAAACTCAAGATGTCATTTTTGCTTTTAACAACCCCTGTCTCTATTAGTGGAATCTTGCACTCCTTAAACAATTTTTCTGTTTTCTTGTAATCCAAAAGTTTCATATCTCAATTTATTATACCATATAAGTTAGAAGATCTCTTGCATGTTTTGCTATAACAAAAGTTTAAAAGCAAAACACCAGAGGCAGTCCTCTGGCATTTTTGTCCAAGGATACCTCTTTGGACAGGGTGAAGGTCAGTTCAGTTTTTTTCCAATATAGTCTGCCATTTCAGCCAAACGCGAGGCATAACCCCATTCATTGTCATACCAAGCAAAAATTTTTACTGTATTCCCCGAAGCAACGGTTAACAAAGAATCAACAATTGAAGAAAAGGAGCTCCCTTTATAATCTGAAGACACCAAGGGCTTGTTTTCAACTTTTAAAATTCCTTCCATTTCTTTTTTCCCAGCAGCTTTTCTTAAAGCATTGTTTATCTCTGTCGCTGTTGCTTTTTTCTTCAAAACAACTGTAAAGTCAATTATAGAAACTGTTGCCGTGGGTACTCTTAGGGCAATGCCTTTTAACTTTCCTGCTAATTGAGGCAAGCATTTTTCAACACTTTCAGCCGCTCCCGTTGTCGTAGGAATAATGTTCAAGCCTGCCGCCCTCGCCCTTCTTATATCTTTATGGACAAGATCTAAAATCCTCTGATCGTTGGTATAGCTGTGAACTGTTGTTATAAATC
The DNA here is from genome assembly GCA_964399945.1 of uncultured Candidatus Saccharibacteria bacterium. Taxonomy (GTDB): domain Bacteria; phylum Patescibacteriota; class Minisyncoccia; order Minisyncoccales; family CG1-02-41-26; genus CAYNRT01. The sequence continues at coordinate 12,509 of CAYNRT010000003.1, forward strand.
CTTTTTCTATACCAAAACTCTCATCTAAAACTTTGGCTACCGGCGCTACGCAATTTGTTGTGCAAGAACCCATGGAAATAATATTATCTGTACCAGCTTCATATTTTGCTTCATTAACGCCCAATAAATACGTCGGAATGCTTTCTGATTTTGCCGGCGCCGAAATAATCACTTTTTTCGCCCCTGCTTTTATGTGTTTAAAAGCGCCCTCTAGATGGCGGAAAACGCCTGTGCATTCTAAAACAATATCCACATTCAGCTTCCGCCAAGGAAGATTCAACGGATCGCTTTCTGAAAAAACTCTTATCTCTTGTTTTTGTTCAGCAGAAGTAACTATTAAAGTGTCTTTTTTCACTTCAATTTCACTGCCAAAACTGCCATAGCTGGAATCATATTTTAAAAGATGGGCAAGAGTTTCCAGTCCGCCTAAATCATTGATAGCCGTTATTTCAATATCGGGACAAGCATCTATTATTCGGCGAAACGCCAAACGGCCGATGCGGCCAAACCCATTAATAGCAACTTTAATCATAGTTAAAAACTGCAAATGCAAAATTATTAAACTGATAACAACTCAAAATTATTCTGCTTTTTCTTCCTGATTTTTTAATATCTCTTAATCTTTTATCCCCAACAGTTGAGCAATCAGATCGCGGTTGAAACCAATAACTATCTTGCCATCGATATCTGCCACCGGTACGCCCATTTGTCCGCTTTTCTCCACCATTTCCTCAGCAGCTTTTCTGTCTTTGCTGACATCAATATCTGTAAATTCAATATTGTGCTCCTTTAAAAACATTTTTAATGCTACGCAGTATGGACAGGCTGGAGTGCTGTATATTTTTACTTCCATAGATTATGTATAATTTACTTATTTTATTCCCCGCAAGAAGCACCGCCGGCTGATTCTTCAGCACTGTAAGACACAGAAAATCCTGTGGCTGCTTCTTTTTTGGAAAGTTCTTTACGACAGAATTTAGGCGCCTTGTTAAACCCGCAGCAAATCAAGGTTTTCACCGCTTCTGCAGTTCGCCCTCCAAAATCAAATTCACTTACCTTTTCCCCGTTTAAAATAAGTGTTGGCGAACCTGCGATACCATAAGATTCTTGGGCGCTAAAGTCTTTCTCGGCATAAGCCAACCCCCTTTTATCGTCTTCTATACACAAAGAAAGCTTTTCCTCGTCAATACCTTGACGATTTATGCACTCTTCGCTGTCGCCGCTCTTAAGAAAACAAGACAGGTAGGGATAAAACTTATCTTTTTGCTCTTCTCTTAAGCATATCTGCCGCAGGTTTTCTTCTGCTTCTTTGTCTCCATGCATAGAAACAATTTTTCCTTCACGCACTGCCCCTATATATTTTATCCTTATATTTTCAGAGAGTTCAGGAATATTTTTAACTACCTCGCTTAATATCCTTTCCATTTGCGCGCCAAACGGGCAATAACTTACCACAAACGCTTCTAGTTTCGGGCTTTTCTTTTTTTCAATTCCCTCACACCCTATTTTACCGTTTTTCCCCTTTATTAGAATTGCCTGCGGAAAAAAGAGCTTGCCGTCTTTCGTGGCATAGGAGTTAAGTTGTTGAGGCCCTATCTTCACTTTAAAATTATAGAGTCCTTTTCTTTCCTTTACTTCCCCTGATAATTCCGCCTTAACGCTTCCACGCAGAATATTTTCATTTAGATGACTGATAACTAAATCCGCCGCTTTTTTGGGAGACACTTTTTTCTCAAAAAGCATTCGGCCGCTTGCTTGGGAATAAACCAAACCCGCTGCTAAAACTAGAGATAAAATTGACAAAACTAAAATTATTAAATTTTTTCCTTTAAGGTTTAACATTTTTTTATTTGTTTTTTAGTCCACTTGCGCGACTTTT
>CAYNRT010000003.1:14487-24667 GCA_964399945.1 uncultured Candidatus Saccharibacteria bacterium
TTTTCCTGTTTTTAAGTCAATCATCTCTTCTGCATTGCCGTGGTCAGCTGTAATTAAAAGCTGACTGCGTCTTTCAACCGCCAGCGGAATAATTTTTCCCAAACATTTATCAACTTCTTCTACTGCTTTAACTGTTGCTTTTAGATTTCCGCTGTGGCCAACCATATCAGCGTTGGCAAAATTCAAAATGATTACCTGCTCCTCTCTTTTTTTTATTGCCTTAACAGCTTCTAATGTTATTTTACCAGCTGACATCTCCGGGCGCAAGTCATAAGTGGAAACTTTTGGACTGTTCACAAGTATTCTTTTCTCGCCCGGAAAAGGCTTTTCACGCAAGCCATTAAAAAAATAGGTTACATGGGCATATTTTTCTGTTTCAGCAATTCTTAACTGCTTAATGCCATTTCTGCTTAAGACTTCTCCCAAGACATTTTTCAATTCCTTTTTTGCAAAAGCTATCAAAGCGTTTATGCCTTTGTAATATTCTACCATGCAGACAAAAACAAGTTTTAGTTTTCTTCCCCTAACAAAGCGTTTAAAAGCTGGTTCTACGAAAGCCTGGGCAAGCTGGCGCGGCCGATCTGGTCGGAAATTATAGAATATAACTGAATCACCGTCCTTTATGCCCTTAAAAGCGCCTATAACAGTAGGTCTTATAAATTCATCTGTTTCTCCGTTTTTATAAGCTTTTTGCAAAGCTTCCTGAATTGTTTTCGCTTGCCGGCCTCTTCCTTTTGCCAAGGCCATATAGGCTTTTTCCGTCCTCTCCCAGCGGTTGTCTCTATCCATAGCGTAATAGCGCCCTGTCAAAGTCGCTATTTCCCCAATTTTATATTTGTTCATCTGTTTTTCTAATTCTTTTATATACTTCCAGGCAGATTTTATTCCTGTATCACGGCCATCGCTGAAAATGTGCACTTTTACTTTTTTTAATCCGTGAGCAGAAGCTGTTTTTAAGAGCGCGTAAAGGTGAGGCGCATATGAATGAACACCGGCGTCGGAAAGCAGTCCCATTAAATGCAAAGTTGAACTATTTTTTTTCGCGTTTTTTATTGCCTGCAAAAACGCACGATTAGAAAAAAATGATTTGTCTTTAATAGCTCTGTTAATTCGGTTAATCTCCTGTTCTACTATTCTGCCCGCCCCAATATTAAGATGGCCTGTCTCCGAATTACCCATCATCGCCTGCATTAAACCAACAGCTTCTCCTGATGCTTCTAGCTCACTGTAAGCATATTTCTTCTTTGCTTGATTAAAATTAGGGGTTTCAGCTAAAAAAATTGCGTTTCCTTTTTGATGCTTGCTTATTCCCCACCCATCCAGTATTACCAATATTACTTGTTTTATTCCCTCCATAATGTCTTAAAGATAGATCTATAATTAATTATTGCGAGTTTCCTGCAAAAAATTATCTTTCTATTTGTCTTTCTATCTCCGATAAGCGCCTATATTTCGCCATTCTTTCTTCAGGACCGGGCGCCCCGGATTTTATAAAGTCTGCCCCAACACCTACTGCTAAATCGGCAATAAAATCGTCCTTTGTCTCTCCGGAGCGGTGAGAAACAATAATTTTCCACCCAAGCTTCTTGGCCAGCCTAGCGGCTTTGATCGATTCGCTGATTGTACCAATTTGATTTGGTTTTAAAATCATCGCACTGCACAAGTTTTTCCGGCCAGCCATCTTTATGCGCTCAGGATTGGTAGCCAGCAAATCATCCCCCACTAAAAGCACTTTATTCCCGATGCGGTGCATCGCCTTCTGCCAAGATAAAAAGTCGTCTTGGCTAAATGGATCTTCCAAAAAAACCAAAGGTTTGTTTTTTAGTAAATTCTCATAAAATTCTATCATCTTCTCGCCAGAGCGTTTTTTTCCTTCAAATAAATAGTCCTGTCCGGTAAAAAACTCGCTGGAAGCAGCGTCAATGCCAAATTCAACATTAAAATTGTTATTTAGGCTGGATAAAGCTTCAGTCAAAAGGATAAATGCTTCATTTGTGCTTTTAATTGGAGGGGCTATGCCTCCTTCATCAGCAATTTTTAGTGCGCCAAACTTTCTTTCAACCACAATTTTGAGTTTTTTAAAAGCAGTTTTTCCTATCTTCAAATTATCGCTAAAAGAATGTTGTCCGGGAACAACCATAAATTCCTGAATATCCAAAGAGTTGTTTCGAGCATGGCTCCCTCCTTCTAAAATGTTAAAGCAGGGCCGCGGCAGAAAAAAACTTTCAGAAAGATCATTGTGCAACAAAAAAGAAATGTATTTATAAAGTTTCAATGAAGCGTCAGCTGCCCCTGCACGAGCAAAAGCGGAAGAAAGAGCTAAAATTGTGTTTGCTCCTAAACGAGATTTTTCTCTAGTGGCATCAAGTTCAATTAAAAATTTATCAAACTCTGACTGGTTTGAAAATGCCTTTCCGCAACAAACAGGCAGAATTAACTTTTTTATGTTTTCCACCGCCTTGTCCGGAGAAACCGTTTTAGCTTCAAAACGGCTCTTGCTTAAACCCGAAGGCACAGAAGCGCTAAACTTTCCTTTTTCTGTCTCTAAAAAAACCTTAATTGTTTTCTCTCCACGAGAATCAGATATTATTCTTGAAGTGATGTTTTTTATAATCATTGTCACTATCTATACAAATCTCTTTTTCTGTTTATACGAACCTTTCGGCTCATATATTATTACTTTTGTTTTTGAAGCCAACTGTAAGCGCTTAAAGCTGCTTTTGCTCCTTCTCCGGCGGCAATGATAACCTGTTTCCAGCGCGTATTGTTAACATCACCAGCAGCGAATATGCCTGGCACAGAAGACTGGCAAGTTTCAGGGTCAACTTCTATTTCATCGCGTTCGTTAAATTTTACTAAGCCTTTCAGAAAACCTGTGCTTGGGACTGTTCCTACTTGGACAAAAACACCATCAACCGCTAAACAGGATTCTTTTCCTGTTTTAATATCTCTATAAACAATAGCTTGAACCATCTGTTTGCCTTCTATTTTTTTAATTTCTCGATTAAGAAAGACTTTTATCTTGCTGCATTTCTCTGCCTTTTTCTGAAGAAACTCATCCGCTTTTATCTCATTAGACTTTTCAAAGATAAAAATCTTTTCAGCGTATTTTGCCAAATCAAGAGCAGCTTCAAAACCGCTGTTTCCCCCGCCGGCCACAACAACAGTTTTCCCTTGAAATAGCGGAGCATCGCAAATTGAACAATAAGAAACACCTCTGCCAATAAAATCCTTTTCTCCCTCTGCCTCTAAAGGACGCGGGTCAGCTCCTGTTGCCACAATTACCGCCTTTGCTGAATATTCATTTTTTTTATCGGTTTCTAAAATAAATATATCTTTCCCCTTCTCTTTTTTTCTGCAAATCTTAACTACTTTTTCACCTTCTTTTATCTTAATGTTAAATTTCTTTAAATGTTTCTCCATTCTCCGGCTCAACTCCATTCCTGATATTTCCGGAAATCCCGCATAATTGTCTATCTCACCTGTTCCACTCATCTGTCCCATAAAGTCTTTCGTAATGAGCAAGGCATCTATTTTCTTCCTGGCGGCATAAATGCCGGCCGATACGCCTGCCGGGCCGCCGCCAATAATAATTAAATCGTGTAACATAATATATGTTAAAATTACTTTAATTGGACTTCTAAGGCCTTGTTTTGCGTCTCAAAAGTTAAAATACCTAGCTATCTGCCTTTTACTGCCATCTCTTTAAGCTTAGGCCCATATTCCGGATGCTTCAACGCAAAACAAAAATTGCTTTCTATCCATTTTGCTTTGTCGCCGCATTCCAGCCACTCACCATCAATTTCATAACCATAAACAACTTTTCCGTCCCTAAGCATTAGGTTTATCGCCTCAACCAATAAAATTTCTTTTCTTTCATTCGGCAGCGTTTTCTTTAAATAAGCAAATATTTCTGGAATTAGAATATAACGTCCAACAACCGCCAAGTTTGAAGGCAGATTGTTAGAAACAGGTTTTTCCTTAATGTTTTTAATTTTATACAAGCGGTTGGCAATTTTTTCAACAGCCGCTATACCGTATGAAGATGCTCGTTCTGCACTAATTTTTTTCAAACCAACAACTATTTTGCCGCTTGTTTGAAATATCTTTCCCAATTGACTTATAGGCGGCTTTTTAGCAACAAAAACATCATCCGGAAAAAATACAGCAAACGGTTCTTTTTTTATACAATTTCTTGCCTTAAGAACTGCATCGCCGTCTCCCCGGGGAATGGTTTGAAAAGAACAAGAAAAAAATATTTTCTTAAACTCTTCTTCTTTCTTTAAAAACTCCTTCAGATATTTTTCTTTTTGACTATCCCTTTTGAGCGCATTAAGTATTTTGGAATTCTTTTTAAAATAAGAAAAAATCGCTCTTTTCTCAGGCGATAAAACAAAAATTACGCGGTTTATCCCAGCATCTTTGCATTCTGAAACAGAATAATCTATCAACGGCTTATCCAAAAGGGGCAAAAGCTCTTTGGCGCACACTTTTGTTAAAGGCAAAAACCTTGTACCCGCTCCGGCTGCCGCTATAACAGCTTTTTTAATTTCAGCTTCCATAAATTTTTACTTTTACTCCCTTTCACGGCTCCGGCGCAAAAAAGCCGGTACATCCCAATCATTACCGCTAAAGAATTCTTTTTCTTCAATCTCCTCTTTTTCTTTTTTAATATCCAAAGCCGATCTTCTAATTTTAACTTTTATCTCTTTCTTTTTTTTATTCTCTCCTTTAACGCCGCTCTGTTTCTTTGTTTTTTCTCTTCCTGCCCTTCTTTTTTTGGTAAGCGCCTTATTGTTCTCAAGATATTTAAGTCCGCTGTCAGCAGAACGGCCAGCAGTGTTTTCGCCAACAACTAAAACGGTAAGGCTTATCTTTTTCAAATCTTTCCCTGGCTCCTTAGAAATGCCGAAAATAATCTTTGCTCTTGAATTTAAAGCAGTAAATTGTTCAGCAGCTTCTTTTAATTCTCTTAAGGCAATGGCTCCTCCACCCCCTATATTGAAAAGTATTCTCTGTACTTTTTGGGGGCAATTAAAAAACGGGCTTCCAAAAATTTCTTTAAGCGCTTCTTGGATACGGTTTGCGCCGCTGCTTGAAGCCTGACTAAAACATATTGCTTTCCCCCTGCCTTTTAAAATTGTTTTTAGGTCGGCAAAATCAACATTGATAATCCCTCCATTGTTTATTGTGCTAAAAAGCTTTTGGAAATAGTCAGCAATGTTTTGGTTCAGCAAAGAGAGTGATTTTTTTAAAGAAACTTTCTTGTCTGTTTGTTTGAGCACTTCCTCGTTCGGAAGAACAATAAATCCAGATAAATTACTCTTTATCTTTTCTAGGCTGTTCTTCGCCAGCCGCATTTTTTTCTCTCCCTCAAAATTAAAAGGCAAGGTAAAAACACCTAAGGAAAGGATGTTCTGCTCTTTTAAGGCTTCTGAAAAAACAGCTGAACTTCCTGAGCTTACTCCTCCGCCCAAACAGCTTACCATAACTACCAAATCCCAACCCTGAAAAAGTTTTTTTATTCTCTCTTTCGCCGCTAAAGCAGCTTTCTCGCCTGTCTCCAGATTTACACCAGTGCCCCAGCCTCGTGTGAGCTCTTCTCCAAAGCTAAAAGCCTTTACTTTTGGATAAAGTTTTTTAAAGCTTCTTTGGTCAGTATCAGCTGCTACAAAACTTACTCCTTTCAAGCTTTTTGACATTTCATTTACAATTGAAGAACCGCCTCCGCCTATTCCAATGATAAGAATTCTCAAGCGGCGTACTTTAATATTCTTTTTCGTTTCTTTGGAGTAAGCTTCTTTTGCTTTCTTTTTTGTACTTAAAACTTTTTCCTTTTTTCTTTGTTCAGTCCGTTTTTTTCCCATAACTTAATTTTTAGAAACGCAAAGCCCCTATTTCTTCTTTCCTTTGGCGCCGGGCTCCTTTTCTCCTCCGGAAATCTTTCTTTTAATCTCTTTTATCTTCTTTGCAATCAACTCATTATTCGGATTAAGCTTCAAAACTTCCTCAAACTCCAGAAGCGCTTTCCTGAGCCGGTTCTGTCGCTCGTAAACTAATCCTAACGAATATCTTGCGTTAGAATGCTTTGGGAAGAGAGTAAGCACTGCTCTAAATTCTCTTGCCGCTTTATCATATTCCTTCCCGTTAAAATACATTCTTCCAAGCTCAAATCGGCCTTGTATGGAAAAAGGATTCTTTTTAACCAGATCTTCAAGCGTCTTTAAAGCTTCTTTTTTCTTGCCTTCTTTTTCTTTTAAAGCGGCTAACTGCACTATTGCGGGAACATAGTTTTCTCTTAAAGAAGCTGCTTTAGCAAACAAGCTTTCCGCTTCTTTCTTCTTATTGTCAATCACTAAAAGCTTGCCAAGTTCTGTTAGTAAAACAGGGTTCTTAGGATCTGCTTTTAAGGCTTCTCTAAACGTTCTGATGCCCCATTCTAAGGCGCCTTGCGCTAAACCTTGAACATCACGATAAACAACACCTAGCGCCTCTTTGGCAGCAATCATTTTCGGCGCCACTTTCGTTGCTGTTCTTCCTTCCTGAATGCTTAAAGCCACTAATTTTATTATATTCTGTTGATTGGGTTTCTTTTGGGTTAGCTCTTCTGAAATCATCCTTAAATATTCAGCTGCCAAAGCAATGTGATAATCAGCGCGCCGGCTGTTTAAACTCGCGCTTCTCTCTAATTTCGCCAAGTTCTTTCCCGGGCTGGTTAAATAACCCTTATAATACACATCGGCCGCGTAAAACTTTCCTATTGTAAAGTAAAAGAACAAAACAACTAAAACAATTACCCAGAATAATATATTTACTATCAAACCGAGTTCCGGAAAATCACGGAATTTAATAGTCTTCTCTTTCTGCGGCTTTTCCCAACTTACTGCTCCAAGCCCCATAAAGAGCCAGAAAGAAAAAGCAAGCACAGCATTCTGGTAAAAAACAAACTGGGCTGCCAGCAATGCCGTAAAGGCAAGAACAAGAGGAACCTGCTTGGATACTTTCTCCCACTTTTCCGCAGAATATTCAAGTACAAGCAAAGAAATTATTAAAAACATTGCTACCATTAATAAATAACCGGCTGTTCCCAGAACACCACTCGTACCAATTCTCTCCGCAATGCTGTTTGCCGCCCTATCAAACCTTATCTGCCAAAAAGGACCCTTAATAAAGCTTTCCGGTTTATACTTTGTAAAAAGGTAGCTAAAAGTGCCTATGCCTGAACCTAGCAGGGCATTTTCCTTTAAACCATTAATCCCTACTTTCCAGCTCATTTCTTGAGAAAGCTGTATTTCCTGCGGCAATGAACCAAAAACTTTTATCTGGCGGAAAAATCCCTGTAAAGGATTAAAGAATAAAAACACTAAGGAAATTATCAGGAAAAGAACAGACAAACTTAAACGGTTTACATCTTCGCGAAAAACCCTCTTCCAGAAAGAGAATCCCAAAAACAAAAGAAGGGAGACGGAAACCACCAGCCAGCTTGGCCAGAAATCAATAAGAACCAGCAGAATAAAAGAAGAGAATAAAAGAAGATAAATTAAAGGTTTTTCTTTTTTCCCAAAAAATACAGCGGAACGGCCTAATCCCTTCAAAGAAAAAGCGCTTAAAGTCAAAGCAAGGACAAATACTACTGACAGGAAAACAGCTAACTGCTGGAAAGACCCCCCTATCGTGTTAAAAACCTTTAAAGACATTATTCCGGGAAGCTTTATAAAGCTTCCTATCTTCGCCCACAAGCCAAAAACTGAGAGGTAAGCTGTTAAAACAACAATTCCTGAAGACCATAGAAAGGCTTTAAGGGCTCCCTTAACTGTAGCAGGATGCCAATTCCCTTTCTTTCCTTTTTCGTTTAATTCTTGAGGCTTTCCATTTCCATTCGTTTCTGTTTTTACATTATTTACAAGAAGGAAATAAAATATCCCTAAGCTTATTATGCCGGCTAAATTAGGCCAAAAGCGGCCGTAAAAGCCATACCAAGCGGATGTTTTATCTATAGAGAATATGCCGTTCAAAACCATTATCAGTAAAAAAATTAGAATAAAAACATCCAGCGGTCCTTTTTTAAACTTTACTTTCTTGTCTTCAAAAACCATTTGCGCCATCCAGGCTAAAAATCCTGCTGAAGAAAGAAAGATTAAAAGATAAGTTTTATTGAAGTCAAAAGCTTCAAAAGAGAATGGTAGCCAAAAAATCGGCATCAGAAAAATTAAAGAGTATATTGACCATTTTACAATTTTTTTCCACATATATTTTGTTTTTATTTAATTAAATTTTAAACCTTTGTGTTTTTTAAAAGCTCTGGAATCCGTGCTAAGCAACATCCTATTATATTTAATTTTACTACATCCTGTTAAAAATAAAAGGGAGCACAGCCTTATTCTGCCGCTTCCTGGTCTGGCCCTGCAGTCGCTTCGTCGCTAGTCTCAACTGGCGCATCTGAAGCAGAATTTATATTCCCTTCTTCCTCCTGCGCTACAGCCGCTGTCTCATCTGTTTCTTCTTGTACAGAAACTTCCTCACTGCTTATCTCTTCGTCTATCTCTGCTTCTTCTATTTGGGCAGAAGAATCATCAGAAGCAGTTATTGAATCTTCTGCAGGGTTTGTTGGTGCCGTGTCTTCAGCAGCAGCATCCGTGCCTGTTTCTTCCTCTGGCTCGGCAGGCTCTGCTAAACTTGTCGATTCTGTACTGCTGCTATTCGCATGATCTTCGGGTTCAACTATTTCGCTATTGTCGACAACTTCGCCTAAATCAGGTGTAGGAGTGTCTTTTTCTTGTTCATCCTGTCCGCTTTGTTCTTCCTGCTCTCCTTGTTCTTCCTGTTCATTCTGCTGACCTTGCTCCTCCTGCTGAAGTTGCTCTTCCTGCTCTGTGCCTGCCGTGTCAATAGCATTATTCTCCTCTTCTGTGTTCGCTGAAAGACTATTCTCTTCGTCCTGATTGCTTTCAACTTTTTCTTCTGGTGCACTATCCATTGCTGATAAGTTATTGCTGCTGCTCTTGTTGCTGCACTCGCCTTTTACTGCCTGAATTGCGCCTTTCTCTACAAAAATGCAGTAAGGTTCTCCGTCTGTTTTGTCATAAATAGTAATACCTGTTTTCACCTTAAGCTCTCCAACCTCTAAAACACCTTTTTCTGTTACAACCAAACCAAGTTCAGTAAGACCTTTCTTAAGGGCATCGGGTGAAATTTCAGCCAACTCACCAGTGTTGCCCTCTTTAATTGATAATCCCTTCAATTGATCAACTTCTTCAGAAAGCGCTTTTAATCCAGCGGCGATAAAGCTGATATAATCATATAAGCTTACAGATTTGCCGTCTTCGGTCACTATTTCTTTCGGCGCTTCCTCTGTAATAACGCCAAGCATAATTCGGCCGGCAGAATCAGTGCTTGTTTCGTTTTCTTCTGTGTTGTTTGCTGTGTTGTTAAATATACTTTGTCCGCTGTTTTTAAGTTTATAACGGGCAACCTTCAATCCTTTTATTTCATCCAATATCTTTTCGTAGTCCCCATCAGTTAAATAAACAATGTCTTTTTTGTACTCACGCGAAGAATAAACCGACCACCCATCCGCAATGGCTTCGCCTTTGCCGCGGCCAATGGTTAGCGGCCGAATCGGATCAGTGGTGCCAATGCCAACAAATCCATTTTCAGCAACAGTAAACAAAGTATCGTTGTTTTGGTTTTTAAGGTAAAGGACCTGCTTCGGCGAACTGCTTGCCGCTTCAGAGAAACGGAAGCCGTTTTTGAAAACCAAATCGCCTGCATGGACTAAAGAGGCATAAACATCAGCCCATCTTGAACTGGGAGAACCCAAACTATAAGTATTATCTTCGCGCGGTATAATGTTTAAAATAGTTGTCGTGCCGTTATAGGAAACAGAAACAATCTCATTTTTTCCGCTGTCTAATATATCAAACAAATTGCCGCTCTTACGCGCTGAATTAGGCTCAATAATTGTATTGTCCCATCCTTTAATGCTTAACTTGTGTCCTGCTGTTCCTGCTAATTCCAAATTAACCGTACCCTTGATATAGTCTGTTGTCGGATTAAGGTTTCCAATATAAATCTCATCACCAGTGGAGAATCCGCCCGAAGCCCGAACAATTCCATCAACCTTCAATTTATAGTTGCTTGTGCTCGTTGTGCCGATACCAACACTGTTTTGAACAAAAAG
>CAYNRT010000004.1:0-19258 GCA_964399945.1 uncultured Candidatus Saccharibacteria bacterium
CTTTTAGGGTTGTTTTTAAATGGCTAAAACAGATTTTATCACAGAAAGTATTCCTCTGCTAAAGAGTATAATAGCAAAACCTACCACTGTCCAAAGAATAATCTTTCTTCCTTTATCTACCTTTCCAGGATCGCCCGCTGAAAACAAAATCATAAAAGCGCCAATAAGAATGCCAAGAGGCGCTCCGACAATAGAAATATAAAATATATAATTGCTTATTGCCGCAATAATTTCTTCTATAGAATTTACTTGAAGAGGATTGCGAAGCACAAAAGCCTGCGCTTGCTCCGCCAAAAAGAGGAAAGTGCTTGCCAAAAGAAAGATTTTTCCTTTTTCTTTCCAAACCATTACCTTTATTTTAGCCCCGCTTTAGAAAAAAGCAAGCTATTATTTAGAAAAAAGCGCACCGTAATGATAATCCCCCGCTTTAATTTCCTTTTCTTTCTTAAAACCCTGGCTTAAAGCAATTTCTTTCATTTCACTTTCCGCTAAACATCCCTGTCTTGGACTTAAAGGAGCGCCCTTTCTCCACCCTATTACCAAAAGCATTCCTCCGGGTTTCAAAACGCGTGCCGCCTCTTTAAAAACATCTTCTCTCTGTTCAATTTGAAACAGCAAATCCGTTATTAAGACTAAATCAAAGGCTTCGTTTCTCAAGTCGGTCACCCCAAGCTCTAAATCACCCAAAACCTCTTTAATATTAAAAACTCCTTCCAGTTTAGCCTTGCTTCTAAGGGCTGATAAAGCTTCTTCTTTAAGATCAACAGCAAAAACCTTCCCGTGTATCAGGCGCTTTGCCAAAGGAATAGTCCAGCCACCCGAACCACAGCCAAAATCAGCTGCAATCATTGCACTTTTTAAGGGCAGTTGGTCTAAAACGTTTGATGGATTTATAAATTCCGGCATATATGAAAATTTTCAAATTAAAATGATAAAGGGTTTTCAATTTTCTACAAACATATCGCTGAAGCTACTTTATCGCCTGTTTTAAGCCGCATCAGACGAACGCCGGAAGCAGCGCGGCCTAGTATAGGAACTGTCTTCAGCGGTGTCCTAATAACCTGGCCTTTTTTGGAAATAATAATTAAGTCTTTTTCCTCTCCTTCTTCCTTATTTATAACTCTAGAAAAGACAATCTCTCCGGTTTTGGCTGTTAGCCGAGCGGCTTTAATTCCCGAACCGCCTCTTTTCTGAAGGCGGTACTGCTCTATTTTTGTCCTTTTCCCACAACCTTTTTCTGTAATGATTAAAAGATGCTCCTGTTTTTTAGTTTTCTTATCCTCCATGTTAGCGCTCTTTTTTCCAACTACATCCATAGCTATCACTTCATCTTCTTCGGCCAGCCTAACACCGCGCACGCCGGCGGCCGCACGGCCCATTTCTCTTAAATCTGTTTCTTTAAAGCGGATTGACTTCCCTTGCCGAGTTGTCAAAATAATTTCCTCTCCGGGATTAATAATTCTTACACTTTTCAGTTCATCGCCCTTAACCAATCGCAGAGCAATTAATCCACTGCGCCGCACGTTTTTAAAAGAGCTAAGGGCAGTTTTCTTAATTATACCGTTTTTTGTAGCCATCACCAAAAATTTTCCGCCACCCTCGTCTTTTTTGCTGTAGGGAATCAGGCTTAAAATTCTTTCTTGAGGTGATATTTCTAAAAAATTCAAAATACCTCGCCCTTTAGCCGTCCTGCTCATTTCAGGAATTTCCCAGACAAAACATTGAAAAGCTTTGCCAGCATCTGTAAAAAAGAGCAGTTTGTCCAATGTATTGGCAACAAGAAAATGGCTAACCATATCTTCTTGAGAAACCTCTAGCCCCATAATACCTTTGCCGCCTCTCTTCTGCGCTTTATAGAGAGAACACTTAACTCTTTTAATAAAGCCGCCCCGTGTCAGCGTAATAATAGTTTCTGTCTGCGGAATAAGCTCTTCATTGCCAATTTCGCCAAGAGCAGCAGCGACAACTTTTGTTTTTCTTTCGTCTTTAAACTTCTGTGCCGCTTCCTCAAGCTCTTTTTTCATTACTTCTTTAACTTTACGCGGGCTCTTTAATATCAGCGTAAGTTCCTTTATTTTTTCTTTAATCTGTTTCAATTCTTGCTCAATTTTTTCTCTTTCAAGCTTGGCTAAATTCTGAAGCTTCATTTCCAAAATGGCATCTGCTTGTAATCCGCTTAGCTTAAATTTTTTCATCAAATTTTTCTTGGCATCCTCCCGGGAAACTGATTTCTTTATTGTTTTTATAACCTCATCTATGTTTTTCAAGGCTTTCATCAAGCCTTCCAAAATATGTTCACGCGCTTTTGCTTTTGCCAGTTCAAAACGAGTACGGCGCAGAACAACATCTTTTCTGTGCGCAAGATAGAGAAGAAGCACATCGCTCAAAGAAAGCGTTTTCGGCTGGATACCGTCAACCAGCGCCAACATATTTAAATAAAATGTTTTCTGGAGGGCAGTATACTTGTAAAGAGCATTAAGAACTTTCTTGGGAAAAGCTTCCTTTTTTAAATCAATAACAATTCTCATCCCCTCGCGATCAGATTCATCCCTTATATTCTTCACGCCATCGATTTTCTTTTCCTCAACCAAACGAGCAAAATCTTTTACTAGCTCTGATTTTTGGACTTGAAAAGGAATTTCAGAAATAATTATTTGAAAAGAACCTTTTTTTAGTTCCTTAATCTCTGCTTTACCTCTTACTACAATCGGCCCCTTGCCTTGGGAGTAAGCAGTAATAATGTCCTTTTTGCCATAAATAATGCCGCCGGTAGGAAAATCAGGCCCTTTAAAAAAAGCGAAAAGATCTTCTGTCGCTGCATTAGGATGGTCAAGTAAATACATCGCTGCCTGAAGCGTTTCTGTCATATTATGAGGAGGAATATTGGTAGCCATTCCTACAGCAATACCCAGAGATCCGTTCAAAAGGAGTTGAGGGAGAGGAGAAGGCAAAACAGACGGTTCCTTTCTTGTGCCGTCATAATTCGGCCGGAAATCAACTGTGTCTTTCTCAATATCTTTCAACATTTCTTCACCGATAACAGACATTCGGCATTCTGTATACCTCTGGGCAGCCGCACTGTCGCCGTCAATTGATCCAAAGTTTCCTTGTCCCTGAATAAGCGGGTATCTTAATGAAAAATCCTGGGCCATTCTTACTAAAGCATCGTAAACAGCAGTGTCGCCGTGAGGATGATAACGGCCCAAGGTAGAGCCGACAACTGTAGCCGATTTTCGAAACTTAGCATTGTGGCGCAAGCCGTCTTCGTACATTGCATAAAGAATGCGGCGATGCACAGGCTTTAAGCCATCTCTAACGTCAGGCAAAGCACGCGAAATAATTACGCTCATCGCGTAATCTAGATAACTTTCCTGCATCTCCTCTGTTATCTCGCGCTGTTTAACACGATTAAGTTTTCTTTCTTTGTTCTGTTCCTCCATTTTTTGCTTTTTTACTACTGATTGTTACAAAACTTCTCACACCGCTGTCTCGGCGGTTAAATTATGGTTCTAAAACAACTATTTTGGTTTCCTCGGCTGGCAGGTTTCTTGGACTGATTTTTAATTTTTTTTGCCTCTCAGCTTCTTCCGCGCCCATTATTTTCAAAAACTTTTTCATGCTTTCAGCGTCCGTTTCAAATCCGGGCATTTTATAAAACATCGGAACTACCAGTCTCGGTTCAACTTGAGAGACAATTTCAGCAGCAATTTTAGGCCCAATATCTCGGCCATCAACCGGTACTGCTAAAATGTCTATTTCGCCAATTTCCTCCAATTGGTTTTCTTCCAAGTTTTTCTGCCCTAAATTACCTAGATGACATATCTTAATTCCTTCGGCTTCAATTTTGTAAATAATATTTACTTTTTTTTCTTTGCCTTTTGTCTCTGAACTGTGCCAAGAAAATATACCTTTTATCATAACTCCCTTTATTTCATATTCTCCGGGATCGCTAATAACAAAAAAACCGTTCCTTTTTAGCGGTTCTTTATCTTCTCCGGAAGAGCAGTTTAATAAAATTATTTGGGCGCCATTTTTAACATGCTCTTTAATTCTGCCCACACCTTCAAACGGATCTATAATTAAAACAGCGCTTTCCTTGTTAAAGCTTTTTGTTTTAATTTCAAAAAAAGACTGGCGACGCCAAGTAATTTCCATAGTTTTTACGCTTGTACTTACATTTTAATGTTAACATAAAGGACTGCAAGAGGCAACTTTCTTAATCCAGAAACAAACTTTAAAAAGCAAAGAATGGATAAATCGTCCTATATTATGTATAAAAAGATTGATTTTTTCAAATATAATGTTTATACTTATTTATAAATGCAGTGGAGAGACAGCAGTAAAAAGTAAAAATCAATCAGTAAACTTAGAACTATGCCTATAAAACTGAAGTCTTTAAAAAAAACGAAGAAAGAAAATATTCCTTTACCTAAACAAGGAGAAAAAATTGAAGGTAAAATAGCCGCTGTTGAGCGCAATTCTTTGTTTGTTGACTTAGGAGTAAAGGGAGTGGGAGTTATTTATGGAAAAGAAATGCGCAAAGCAAAAACTTTTCTGAAGAAAATGGAAAAGGGAGACAAGATAATTGTTAAAATAACGTCTCTCGAAAACGAAGACGGATATCGCGAACTTTCCATAAGCGACGCCTTAAAAGAAAGCGCTTGGAAAGAAGCTTTGGAAGCGCACCAAAACAGAGATGTTGTTGAAGTAAAAGTAAAGAAAGCCAATAAGGGCGGCTTAATCTGTGCCTTAGGCAACCTTACGGGGTTTCTTCCTGCTTCTCAGCTTTCTTCAGAGCATTATCCTAAAATAAAAAATGGTGATTTAAACGAAATCGCCCGCTGCTTACAGCGCTTTGTTGATAAAACTTTAAGGGTAGAAATTCTTGACCTGGACCCGAAAAAAGAAAAATTAATCTTTACGGAGAAAGGAAGCGCCGAGGGTTTGGATAAAACAAGCGCTTATAATGACATTGCTGAGAAATATAAGATAGGAGAGCAAGTTAAAGGCGAAATTACCAAGCTTACAGAGTTCGGAGCTTTTCTTAAACTCCCTAACGGAACAGAAGCTTTACTCTATCCCCCACAGAAAAAGAATAAGGAAAAAATGCAATCCTTTGAAAACTTAAAAAAAGGCGATGAAGTTGAAGCAACTGTAATTAAAGCAGAAGACAACAAGCTTTATCTTTCTTTTTAATTTAAGGTTTTAGTATTAAATTGCTATGAATAAAATTATTCAAAATTTTCTTATTGTTGTTATAGTTTTGTTGGTTATTTCCGGATTATTTGCAGTTTCTGGAACGCAAAACCTTAAAAAGGAAAAAAATGCGCCTTTAAGCCTTGTTGTTCAAGATATTGCTAACGGAAAGATAGAAGAACTTACTGTTAGAAGCGACAATGTTGTAGCTTTATATACAGATGGACAAAAATTTACAGCGCGCAAAGAACAAGGGATATCAATTTTTGAGATTTTAAGAAACTACGGTATAAAAGAAAAGGACATCCAAGGAATAAAAATAAACATAGACAAAGATAAGGGAGGTTTTTTCGTCTGGCTAGTTCCTTTGTTAAGTCTTTTACTGCCTATCTTTATTCTTGTCTGGTTTTTCTGGGCTTTTTTTCGACAGGCAAAGCAAGGAGCTGGCCAAACCTTCAATTTTCTAAAACCGCCGGCAAAAATATTTGAAAGCGGAGAAGCACTTAAAGAAAAAGTCTTTTTTAAGGATATTGCCGGTCTTGAGGAGGCAAAACAGGAAATACAAGAAGTTGTTGAGTTTCTAAAAAACCCTAAAAAATTCTGGAAAATGGGAGCTCGCATTCCACGCGGCGTTCTCTTGGTTGGCCCGCCCGGTGTCGGTAAAACAATGCTTGCCCGAGCTGTAGCTTCAGAAAGCGGTGTTCCTTTTTTCTCTATAGCCGGATCTGCTTTTGTTGAGCTCTTCGTCGGAGTAGGAAGCGCCCGTGTCCGCACTCTCTTTGAAAACGCCAAGAAAAACCAGCCTAGTATACTTTTTATTGATGAACTTGACGCTATTGGGAAAATAAGGATGCCGGGAATAGGCGGGGGCCATGAAGAAAGAGAACAAACACTCAACCAAATACTGGCAGAAATGGATGGTTTTGAAAGAGAAACCGGCGTAATAGTTTTGGCCGCTACAAATAGACCGGAACAGCTTGATCCAGCTCTATTAAGGCCGGGGCGATTTGACAGAAGAATTGTTTTAGATTTGCCTGATGTCAAAAATCGGGAAAAAATACTAAAGATTCACTTAAAAAACAAACCTTTGTCTTCCTCTGTTAATTTAAGCGAGATTGCGGAGAGAACTCCGGGCTTTTCCGGAGCTGATCTTGCTAATCTTGCCAATGAAGCCGCTATTTTAGCTACTCAACGCAATAAAAAGCAGATTTCGCAAGAAGAGCTTACAGAGTCTATTGAAAAAGTTCTTTTGGGTCCCGAAAGAAAAAGCCATCTTCTTTCTAAAAAAGAAAAAGAAATTTCTGCTTTTCACGAAGCTGGCCATGCTTTAGTTTCATATTATCTGCCAGACGCGGAAATTGTCCGCAAAATTTCTATTGTTTCCCGCGGAACAGCAGCCGGCTATACTTTAGTTTTACCAAAACAGGAAAAGCGCATCAAAACAAAATCAGAGTTTTTAGCTCAATTAGCCGTTCTTTTAGGAGGTTATTGTTCAGAAAAGCTTATCTTTAATGAAATATCCAGCGGTGCATCTAATGATTTAGAAAAAGCCAGTGCCTTGGCGCGCAACTTAGTTGTGAAATGGGGAATGTCCAAACTAGGACCTATTGTTTTTGGCCGAAAAGAATCCCTTCCTTTTTTGGGATGGGAAACAGAGCCTGAAAAAAATTATTCTGAAAAAGTGGCAGCGCGGATTGACAAAGAAATTGAAAGGTTTATAAAAGAAGCTGAAAAAACATCTTTGGGTATCTTGAAAAAAAAGAGAGAAATATTGGAAAGAGTAGCAAAGAAACTTATGGAAAAAGAAACTATTGAGAAAGAAGAATTTGAAAGATTAGTAAAAGAGAAAACTACAAAAACAAAAAGGCGAAAAAAAGGTAAGCGTTCATAATTAAACGCAGCTGTTTAAAATTTAGAAGCCGATGCTGGCTGAAATGGGCGCGTAGCTCAGTGGTTAGAGCACATCTCTTATAAAGATGGGGTCGGAGGTTCAAATCCTCCCGCGCCCACTTCAGCCAGTATTGCACACTCACCTTAAGGGCAATTAGCTCAGCTGGCTAGAGCGTCCGCTTGACGTGCGGGAGGTCGCAGGTTCGAGTCCTGCATTGCCCACCAAAACCTGACTTTTGGGCCTTGCTTCTCTTACATTAACAGACTTAAGCCGCTGAGCAGCTTAAGTCACATCGCAGACATCACACACCTTCTCTTTTTCAAACATCTCTGATAAAATAAAGTTAACATTATATAATCTAAATAATCTTATGAGCGAAACAAGAAAAACACAATTAGAAAAAGTTTTAGAAAGTTCATATAGGGAGCATAAAGAGCTTGAGTTAAAAAGAAAAGAAGCAGAAAGACAAACAATATTAGCCAGGACAAAAGAAGAAGCAAAAACAGCAGAAGAACAAGCTAAAGTGTTTAAAGAAAAAAGCGAAGAAGAAAAGGAGTCCGTTAAAAAATTTGTTGTCGAAAACTTAGATAAAATCAGAGTTTTAGCTTCTCAAGAATACCAAGCATGGGCAATTAAAGAAGCTAAAAAAGCTCTAGAAAGCAAGGATTTTGAAAAAGCAGAAAAAATAATAAGAGAAATTAGACAGCATCTTAATCCTGAAGTTTTAAAATTTGAAGGATTGCCTAAAAAAGCAGTTCTGAAAGATAGAAAAGGAAGAGTTGTCGGTTATATAAATTATGAATACAAACTTGATGATAAAGACAGGATAGAAGAAAAATTTTATAAAAATGAGAACGGTGAAATTATATGGTCCAATAAATACGAATACGACCAAAAAAATAGAGTTATAAAAGGAACTCGAATAGACGCTGAGAACAATGTCATTTTATCTTTTGAATATGAATACAACAACAACGATAAAATAAAAAAAGAAACCCTTAAGGATAAAGAAGGAAGAACTTTCAGCTCTTGCTGGTATAAATACAAATATAATCATAAGGATAAGATAGAGGAAAGAATTACTGAAAACGAAAAAGGGGAAATTATTGGTTTCTGTACCTACGAATATAATGAAGAAAACAAAACAAAAAAAATAATTTATAAAGACAAGAGAAAGGAAATTATATATTCCGAAGAATATAGCTATTAAACTTGTAGGTATTAAACAAGAAAACAGGCCCTAAAAGAGCCTGTTTTTGTCTACAAAGAGCCGGAGACGGGATTTGAACCCATAACCTTTGCCTTACGAAGGCACTGCTCTGCCGTTGAGCTACTCCGGCTTTCAAGTTTAAGCGGCAGACGGGACTTGAACCCGCGATCTTCTCCTTGGGAAGGAGACGTTCTACCAGCTGAACTACTGCCGCGCAGGAAGATTTTTTAATAATTGTTAATCTAATCCCGCTTTTCGTAAAATCTTTTGCCAGAAACTTTCTTTCTCTCCCTTGCTTACTGGAGAAGTTGTTCTATTCATTGTTTGGTTTAAACGCGGAAAAGCCACTACTTCTTCCTTGAACTTTTTTAAATTAAAATTCTCATATCCCGCTCTTTCTAAAAAATCTTTTGACTCAGCTTCTGATATTTTCTCAAGAAGAAAACTTTTTTCATTTTTTAGATCATCAATACGTTTTTCTAAAACATGAATTTCCTGATATAACATTTTTCTCTTTTGAAAAATCCTTACATTCAGAAAAACAATTCCAATTAAAGATAAAGAAATAAAAGTAAAAAGAGCCAATCGCCAAAAAGAACGGTTTCGGTTTTTCTTTCTAACTCCTAGGCGGTATGTTATCATATAAGCAAAAAATGATAAAGCCTGTTTTTAAAATTATTTGGGCGGTCACAGTTTCCATTTTAATATTAAGCATGGTTCTCTGGCTTGTGGCCCCACTACTCACTTCTTTTTAATATTTCCGCCATTTTTCCATACAACATTTTAACAAAGTATCCCCTTTTTTCAACTACGGCGGATAAATATTTTAGTGTTTGAACAAATTAAAACTTCAACGCCTTTAGATAAACTTGGGCAGGTATTTTTATGGATGCTCTGTCTTTCATTTTTTTCTTTCCTTTCTTTTGTATTTCCAATAATTTCTTTTTTCTGGTTACATCACCACCATATAATGGAGCTGTCACGTTTTTTCTTCTGGCTTTAATTGTTTCGCGAGCAATAATTTTTCCGCCAACACTAGCCTGAAGAGGTAAAGAAAACTGCTGCGGAGGAAGAATCTCTTTCAGTTTTCTGATAAAACTTCTTCCTGTTAAGAAAGCTTCTTCTTTCGGAACAATTTTTGAAAAAGCTTCCTCTTTCTTCCCTAAAATTAAAATATCCATTTTAACTAAATCCGCTGGCTTAAAGCCTGCCGGTTGGTAACTGAACGAAGCATAGCCGTTTGTTGCGCTTTTCAATTCATCATAAAACACGCCGCTTACAATTTTCCTTAAAGGAGCTTGAAGTTCAATAATACATTTTTCCGCTCCCAGACTCTCTGTTTTTTCCGCAGACAACCTGTTTTTTTCAAGCAGCTTAAGCACTCTGCCGAGAAAGCTGTTAGGCGTAATTATCTCCAGTCTTACATAAGGTTCAAAGGCTTCCTTGATTTTGTTTTCGGGCCAGTCTTTCGGTGTAAAAACATCAACTTCTCTGCCGCCATCTGTTATTACTTTAAAAGCCACCTGGGGAACAGAAGAAATTATATCTAACCCAAATTCTTCTTTTAACCGCCTGATTGTTATTTCTGCTTGAAGCTCACCTAAAAAACCTACTTTTATACCTCTTCCAAGTAAAGTCTTAAACTCATAATGAAAATCAAGAGCCGGGTCGCTTAAGCGAAGCTTCTCTAAGCCGGCTTTCAATAAATCAAAATCCTTAGAGTTTTGAGGATAAAGACTTATAAATAAAACTGGTTGGGGTTCTCGATAACCCGCTAAAGCTTCTTGTTTGTCTATTTTAATTTTTTCATTTTTAACAACAACCGCAGTATCGCCTACCCTTACAGAAGCAGCGTCTTTAATTTTTGTTTTTATATATCCTATTTCTCCAGCCTCCAGTTTTAAAACCGGCTTCAAAAAAGGAGTGAAATACCCAACTTCTCTGACTTCTGTACAAACATTCTTTTTCAAAAAGAATATTTTATCTCCTTTTCTTATCTCACCGCAAAAAACTCGCACATAAGCAACAACACCAGAAAAATAATCATAGCGAGAATCAAAAACAAGGGCTTTGGCTGAACTGTTTTCAAGCTGAATCGAAGGTGCAGGCAGACGCCTAATCACTTCTTCAAGAAGGTTTTTCACGTTCTCTCCTGTTTTAGCAGAAATTAAAAAAATATCTTCCTGTTTTTGTTCAAGAATACGAGCAAGTTCCATTCTGTTTTTCTCAATTTCAGCGAAAGGAAGATCTATTTTATTGACCGCACCTATTAGAAACTTCTTGCTGCCCCATTGGGCCTGCGCCTGTTCTAGGTTAAAAAGAGTCTGCGCCTGCAGGCCCTTCACAGCATCAACTAATAATATTCCCCCTTCAACGCAAGCCAAGGCGCGGGAAGTCTCATAACTAAAATCAATATGACCAGGCGTATCTATTAAATTAAGAACATATTCCTGCTCTTTAAAACAATATTCCATTCTCACCGGATGCATTTTAATAGTTATTCCTTTTTCTTTTTCCAGGCTCATTGAATCAAGATATTGGGACTGCATTTTTTCTTTCGGTACAGTGGCTGTAAGTTCCAAAAAACGATCTGCCAAAGTTGATTTGCCGTGATCTATGTGTGAAATAATAACAAAGTTTCTAATATTGGTTTTCAATTGCTCCATAATTTTCAAATTGCTTTGGTAAATAATTTGCGTTTAATCAGCGTCTTTTAAAAACTCCTCCTATTCTAGCAAGAAGGGAAACCGTTTTCTGTGCTTCCGGAACACCCAAGGAAGCAGCGGAGAACAAGTAAAGCGCTGCCGCTAAAAGAGCGGCAGAAGCCGTCTGCAAGAAAAGGCCAATTACTGTTGCTGTATTAAATATTACAGCTGAAAAAGACAGAAAAAAGTAAGAAAAGACAATAGACAAGCTTGAAGCACAAATTATTTCTCCTAAAAAGGGACACGCTTTAAATAAGCTAAGAGAAGGAAAACGCCTCTTTAAAGCTAAAAACAAGAGGCAGCACTGCACGAGCACAGATAAAGAAATTGCCAACGGCAGCCCTATTACAGATATATTATTTAAACCTTTAAGTTTTAAGGCAACAGAAAAAAACCTGCTGAAAAAATTAGAAAAACCCAAAAGCCTGGTAAAAAACCAAGAAAAAGCAATATTTAATAAAATTGTAAAAACAGCGATTTTAACCGGAGTTTTTGTGTTCTGCAAAGAAAAAAAAGCTTTTGTAAAAAAAAGAGTAAGGCAGGCTGCGAAAAGAGCAAGAGAAAAAATACCTAAAGAAGCGCTGGTAAGCCGTGTTTGCGTCCAATCAAAATAACCTCCATTTAAAAAAGATGTTCCTAAAATTAAACGGACAATTCTGGCGCGCAAAAGGAAGAAAAGCGAGCTTAAAGGAATAATTAAAAAGATAATTTTGGAAAACGTGGAAGAAAAATTATCCAAAAATTTCTTTTTGTTCTTTTCCACAAAAGCCTTGGAAAGGCGCGGGAAAGCAGCGGAAGCAAAAGAAATTCCCGCAAGAGCAATAACCGCTCCTTGAATATTATTGGAAAAATTAAATATGCTTACCGATCCTGCGGGTAGAACAGACGCAATAGCCGTAATAACAACAAGATTTATTTGGTAAGCCGCTGTCCCCAGCATTCGCGGCGCCATTAAACGCAGTATTTTTTTTAATCCCTCGGAACAAAAATTAAAACAAAGCTTAGGAACAAACCCTGCTTTTAAAAGAGCAGCGCCTTGAGATAAAAAGTGCAGCAAAGCTCCCAAGGCTACTCCCATGGCTAAACCCTTTAAACCAAATATCGGCGCCAAAACCAATATTCCAAAAATTATTCCTAAATTATAGAAAATAGGGGCTAAAGCAAAAGCAACAAAAAGATTAAAATATTGAAGAGTTGAAGAAAAAATTGCTGAAGCTCCCAATAAAACAGGGCTGGCAAACATTATTCTTACAAGACCAACCATTAATTTCTTTTGAGTATAATCAAATCCCGGGGCGACAAAATTAACTAAAACCGGCGAAAGCACAGATAAAAGTAAAGAGACAGCACTTAAAGAAAAAACAAAAAAAAGAAAAACAGAGCCCACTAACTTCTTTGCTTCTTCCTCCCCTTTACTTCCGCGTACTTCGGCAAAAACAGGGAGAAAGGCTGCAGCAACACCTCCGGCGATTAAAACCCCGTATATGAAATCAGGAATCCTAAAAGCGGCGAAATAAACATCTGTTTGGCTTTTCACAAAAAGATTCGCCAATAAATTATCTCTGAACAATCCTAAAAAACGGCTTAACAGCCCAGAAACAGCTAAAACAAGAGCCGTCAAGCTTAGGCTTTTTAACTTAATACTGAACATCGTGAAAAACAATTAAATTAATACATTATGACTATATCACACACCCATTATTATGTCTATTAAAACTTCAGAAGCGCGTGCAATTAGTGTATATCTCTTTGTTGAAAAAATTAAGCTGTATAAAAAAGGATTCAAAAAAACACTATTTATCTTTAGCCGAATTTTTAAGGCGTAAAAACTCCGCCGCAAGGCAGAGTTTTAGACTTTCAATCTCTCTTGGCTTTATGTTTTAAGTTTAAGGGTGTTAATTTCTTTCTGTCACGCTCAATAAGCTTTATTAATTTTGAAATCAGTTCTTTTATATCGCGGCTTTGAACAATTTTAGAAAAGGAGCGCCCGCTTTTCTTAAGAATTTCACCCAGCATGTCTACTGTGCCGCCTGTCCCTTGAAGAATGCCAATAGGAGTTTTGCTTTCAAATGCGGTTGTGAATTCATTCAAAGTACCTATGCGACCGCAGACAACAACAACCCCGTCAGCAGACTTCGTGGCAATAAGGTTGCGGCCGCTGTAATCAAAACCTGTATAAATCATTAAATCAAATTGGTCAAGAGGTAAACGATATTTTTTCATATGCTCTTTTGGTGATCCGGCCGGCGAAAAACCAATACTCATTATGCCGCCCGCCTTATTATATCCTTTGGCTGTATAATAAGGTGCGCCCGTAGTCGCTCCTGTTATTAAGACACATCCTTGTTTAGCAATTTCCTTACCAAGGTTTTCTGATATTTTTTTTATATCCGGACAGCACGGTGAAAGTTCAGCTGCCCCAGAAACAAAAATTTTTATCTTTTCCTTATAGTACATATATCTTATTTTGATTTAACTCTTCTTTTTATTAAGAGAAATTTAAACTAATTATACATTATAATACAACTAAAAAAAATGGCTTAAGAATAGTTTTTCCACATAATTTTATGTCCCCGGCGCGATTTGAACGCGCAACCTTCAGCTCCGGAGGCTGACGCTCTATCCAGTTGAGCTACGGGGACAAAATTAAATCTCTATCTTCTTAATAGTCTCTGTTTATTTATTTCGTAGCCAGCCACTCCAAAAGCCACGGCTACATTAAGTGATTCTTTTTCACCCCACATAGGAATAAATATTATTTGGTCTGCTCTCTTCAAAACAGCTGGAGAAACGCCTTTTATTTCATTCCCTACAATTAAAGCCAAAGGGAAGTGAAATTTCACTTTTGTATAATTCTTGCTCTTTTTTGTTTGTTCTAAGGCAATTATTTGAACACCCTCTCCTTTTAGTTTATCAATAATTCTCCATGTTTGCCAGTAATGCTCCCACGGCACCGATTTCTCGGCACCCAGAGCTGTTTTAGATATTTTTTGGCGCGGGGGAAAACCAGTAATTCCACAAAGGAATATTTTATTCACGGCTAAAGCGTCTGATGTCCGGAATATTGCCCCAACATTTTCCAAGCTCCTAATATTATCGCAAACAACATAAAAAGGTAACGAATCATGCATATTTTTATATGAACAATATATGTTTTAATGTTTTTTATTAAAAAAATGGCCTTGATTTTTCCTAATAAATTTATGAAAGCGCTTGTTCTTTAAATGTTTTTTGTAACGGAATTCACTTGGTGTCCGATAAGCCGTCTTTCCTCTTTTTGCTTCTTTGGAAGAATAACACCTCATAAGGGTTTTTCGATACTGTATCAATTTACAATTATCTTTTCCAACCTTCGACGCGCTTCTTCTTTCTCCTTTAAAGAAACTTTGCCTTTTCTTATACCTTTATCCAATAATTCTATTGTCTTATCATAGGTTAGGCAGTCAACAGGAAAGGGTGTTGCATCTTTCCCGCCATGAGCAAAAGAATATCGCGCCGGATCTTCATATGACGGTTTAGCCCCATAGATAATTTCCGCAACCAGAGATAATGCCCTAATTGTTCTCGGGCCAATTCCGGGCAAGGATAAGAGTTTTTCAAATGTCTGTGGTTTTTCGCTTCCTGCTAAAAAAATTACTTTTTCCAGCCGCTTCAAGTTGAACTTCTCCTCAATTACCGGATGCCAACGGAACTCAATATTATTTAATTCCAATTCAGTAAAGCCCTTCTTTTCTTTTTTCTTAAACAAACTGTTTGTTCCTCGGCTTATTAGCTTAATATCTTTTAAGAAGGTTTTTGGGGAATCAACGGCCAGCCCAACAGAGATTCTTCTGTTTTTTCTACTTCTCTTAGCGGTTAAATTTAAAGGTTGAGTTTTTGTATGTGCAATAATTCCAGAATGAGGCTCTTCAACAAGATTTTTAATTTTATGTGACAACCAATGATAACGTCTTGCTTTTCTAGCGTTGATATTCATCCCTTGCTGAACCACTGCATATTCGCCGGAAAAAGAAAAAATTAGATTGTGGGAATAAATCTGAAAACCATCTTGGATACACGATGTATCCACTTTAGCAGCCATTTTTGAGACATAGATCAACTTTTCCACTTTGCTGTTAGGAAAACGCAGGGACTCTCCCCATTTTTGTATCTGCTGAGGCGTTTTGCGAGAAGTTTTTCCTTTGCCGCCGCAAATAAAAACCCCTATCTCTTTTTCTATCCCCCGTAAACCCTCTTTTAAAGCAGCCATCGTAGTGGTGGTAAGACCGCTTGAGTTCCAATCAAAGCCGATAACACAACCTAAGCTCTGAAACCAAACAGGATTAGAAAGCCTTTCTAAAATTTCTTCTGGCCCAAATTCTTCTCTAATCGCCAGCATTATGCCTTGAGAAAGCTTTTTCATTCTCTCAAAAAGCCATTTTGGGCATTTGCCATAATCCAACGGCACTGTACTTAAGCCTGTGCGCATAAAATTATTAAACCAAGCTAAACATTTCTAAGAGTTAAATTAATTTTTATAAAGTTCTTTGATTTTTTCCTGTTGTTTTTTCACATCTAAAACCTCCCGTCGAATACGGGCTTTTTCTTTACGTACATATTTCTTAAAACTTTTCGAAAATTTCTTTTTTGCCATAATGAAATCACAAACTAAAGCCGCGTCCGGCGCGGCAACAACACATTAGATGCATAATAGTTTACTAAAGCTCTTTTTTCAAGCGTTCGTATTCTTCTAGAACAACTTTGCGGTCATCCCAAGGTATCTTCCTGCCGTCAGAAAGATAAAGCCATTGCTCTGTTCCTTTACCGGAAATTAAAACTGTGTCATTGGGCTGCGCAAGAATTAAAGCTTTTCTAATAGCCTCCCGTCTGTTGACAATTTCATAACAAGCAACTGCTTCGTTCTTCTTAGTGCCTTTACCTTTAATACCTTCTTTAATGCTTTTTATTATGTCTTCGGGCTTTTCAGGATAGGCATCTTCGTTTGTCAGAATAATTTTTTGGCAATACTCAGCGGCAATCCTTCCCATTATCGGCCTTTTCCATTTATCGCGCCCGCCACCAGCACAGCCGAAAACACAAATTAATCTTCCCGGCTCTTGGGCAAAAAAAGAGCAAACTTCTCTTAACGAATCGGGCGTATGGGCTAAATCAACCACAACTCTGAAAGGTTGTTGTATTACTAGCTCCATTCTGCCCGGCATAGATATTTTTTTTGTAAGCGCTCTTACACAAACCTCAAGAGGAATGCTTTGCGCTAAAGCAGTTGAAATTGCACAAACACAATTGTAAACATTAAATTTTCCTTTTAAAGAAATATTGAACTCCTGTCCCTTGATAGTGAAAAAGGAGCCTTCTTTGTAAATTTTAACATTCTCGGCACAAACTGTTTTGATTTCCTTTTTTTCATTCCCCTGCTCTTTTTGTTTCAAAGAAAATCCCCATTTTTCCTTCGCTGGAAATTTAAGAAAATAGTCTTTGTTTTTATCATCCATATTTACAACATGCTTCCCTTTACAAGCTTTGAAAAGTTTTCCTTTTGCCTTTCGGTATTCAGCCAGACTGCCATGCCTTTCAATGTGCTCTGGAGCCAAATTAGTAAAAACAGCTGTCTGAAAGCGGATAAACCGGTGTCTGTGTTGGAGAATGCCTTCGGAGGTAATTTCTAAAACAGCGTATTTACACTTTTCTTTTACTGCTCGATGCAGAAATTTTTGAAGAAAAAAACGGCCGGGCATAGTCATTTTAAGCGCGTTCAACTCTTTTTTATCGCCAACACAAAACCTTAAAGAAGAAACAGAAGCCGTCTTCGCTCCGGATTCTGCTATAATACTCCTGACCAACTCAACTGTTGTTGTTTTTCCTTTTGTGCCAGTTATACCGATTACTGTTAGTTTTCGCGACGGAAAACCGTAGAATAAAGCGCTCAAAAAAGACAAGCTTAAATGGTAAAGGCTTAATAAAAAAGCAGGAGTTATTTTTTTAATTTTTTCTTTTAGATTCTTTGGCATTTTCCTTATAATAATCCAAAAACAATAAAAAGAAAACATTAAATGTCTGTTGTGCAGCTATTCTTAAGAATATTTTTATTGTTTTATGACTAATCTCAAGGCTTTAAAAGTAAAATTATTGAAAATTTAATTTATTTATTGTAGTATAGCTTATAACAATATGCCCATCACAAAATCAGCAAAAAAAGCTCTCAAGCAAAATATAAAAAGAAAGGCGAGAAATATTAGAAAGAAAAAAACAGTAAAGAGCTACACCAAGAAAATTAAAGAGTTAGTTTCCCAAAAGAAAACAGAAGAGGCTAAAAAGCTCTTGCCTTTATTTTATAAAGCTGTTGATAAGGCGGCAAAGAAAGGACCCTTAAAGAAAGGCGCCGCTAATAGAAAAAAATCACGGATAACTAAATTTATAAATAAGGCAGAGAAAGGGGCTTAAAGAATTTTTGCCGCTAAAACTTTGATTTCCTCTTCAGGAAATACTTTGCCTGTTTTTATTTTAAAATCTGCTTCAAAAATACTTTGATAAGCTTTTTTTATTTGCTCCAACGAAAGCTTCGCAGCTAAAAATGCTGATTTTTTTAACGTGTACGGATGCACCCCTGTTTTTTTTAAAGTACCCGTCTTGGCCAACAGAATATTCCTTAATTGATATGATATCATTGAAAGAAGATAGAAAGGACTATCTCCTTTCTCTAAATGTTTTTGAATAAGGCTTAAAGCTTTCTGTTTTTGCCCTGAAGCAAGCGCATCTATTGTTTGGAATATCTCTGCCTCTGCAGGAAAATCAACCAAAAGTTCTACTTCACTTAAGCTTATTTTCCCTTTCTTTTTGTAATTAATTAGTTTATTAACTTCATTGCTTAATCGCCACAAGTTTCCGCTTGTTGAGTTAACAAGTCGTGTTAAAGCTAAAGAATCTATAAGCAGTCCCTTTTTTTGTATCTCTTTTTCTGCCCATTTACCTGCCTGAAATGGTTTCAAAAAGTTGAATTTTTGGAATCGGCCGTTGTTTTTAAGAAATTTCACCAGCTTATCATTTTCTGTAATTTTAGCCTCCCAAAAGATAATTACTCCGTCAGAAGTAAGGAGAGTTCCTTTGTTTTTTAGTATTTCTTCTTTTATTTGTTTATCAACAAAAGCATTTTTTAAAATAATAAGTTTTTTTTCCTTAAACATTGGACTCTGTTTAAACTGAGACAAAAGTTCCTGAAAATTGATATTTTCTTCTGAAAAATCACATATCTCCAAACTTAAGCTCTTGGGATACTTTTTTTGATAATACAAAACAATTTCTTTAAGCTTTCTTTTACTTCTATATGTGTCTTCACCGTAAAGAAATATAAGCATAAATTAATTATTTTTTAATTAATTCGTTTTTAAATACTATTCTTCATTCTACTTCTTACTTCATTATAGTTTTCTTTAGCTTTTACTTTTTTATTTTAACATGATTATATTAAATGGTCTTGTTCATCCCTTACATCCTATACAATCAATATTATAAGATGATTATTAAAATCATCAGATAACATCAAGGAGTATCTCGATAAACAAATAATTACCAGATTTACTAAAAAATATTAATCTTGTTCTAAGTTGATTAAATGTCTTTGTAAAAAGTGTTTAATCGCTCTCATTGTATCGTTTTTTAGTTTAGTTGGACTTTCAGCAATCCAAACACTGAAATTATATAATTCTTGGTTATCAACCTTCAGCCATTTTTTGTTTTTATAAAGAAAAACTAGTAAGGTTGTTATAGCTATTCTTTTGTTGCCATTCTGAAATGGATGGTTTTTAATTATTAAATAAAACAAAGCCGCTGCCTTTCCAGTAAGACCACGATATAATGGTTTTTTGTTAAAAGTTTGAAAAGAAGCGGCTAAACAACTTTCTAAAACATTCGGGAAACGCGTGGTAAAATCAGGTACCGGCTCGTTAAAACTCATTAATTTGCGAGCTAAACTAAAAGCTAGATATTCAACCTCTTTTATAGATAAATGTTTAATCATGTTGTGCCAAGCATTTTTAAGGTTTGACCGTATTCCTTTATGGTTTTCTTAATTGCCTTATCTATTTCTCTTTTTTGTTTCTCTGTTAACTCTTTGTCCAATACATCAACTACTTCCTTTCTTTCAATTATAAAATTATGACCAACCTTCTCGGCTTTAATTTTTCCAGCTTGTATTCTTTTGTAAACAGCTACCCGACTAATACCTAATATTTTTGCTAATTCTGTTGTTGAAATAAATCT
>CAYNRT010000004.1:19268-22812 GCA_964399945.1 uncultured Candidatus Saccharibacteria bacterium
ATCTTTTATTAATCATAAAACAAATGGTTTACTAGTTATAAATAAGTTAACATATGATATAATGTTAACATATGTTAATAAACCAATCAAGTTTTTTTACTCCACCTCCCTCTTGTAGCACTCCTCGCAGTAGACAATCTCCGGCCTGTTCGGGGTATAGGTGGTGTAGAAGGTATTGGGGCATCTCTCCCTGCCATGGAAGTGCTTGGCTGTATTGCTGTAGGCTCCGTTAATTAACTTCTCCCCTCCGCACATGCACTGCCTCTGCCATAATCGCAAGGGATTACGTTGTTTGATTCTCTGGTAGTGCCTGCAGTTGGGGTACAACCTGGGCAGAGGGAGGTTCATTCTGCGGTAGAAGTTTAACTCTTCCCTGGTTATTCTGAAGGCAGTGGTGCACTGCTCATTGCACCCTTGTTCCAGAGTGCCGTCCTCCTTCACCTTGGCATGGCTGCACTGTATTGTTTTACCCACAATGTTGTCCTTTACATCCTTGATATGGTCAGGAATATCCTTGGTATAGATATCTGGTTTAATATCCCTTTGCTCCGGGTCTTTCCACTTGTATCCCTGCTCTATGGCTTGCTCCTTGGTCAAAGGGAAGTATTCCTGGGCAATGGTCTCATTGTAGGCAAAGGGTGAGAGTTCGGGAGGAAAGAACTCCCCATATTTGTATATTCTCCCTTTCTTGTCTGTGTAGGGCATTTTGTTCATATGCTTGATTATTTTGGGCACCAGTTCCTCATACTCCTCCTTGGTGTACTGCTTGTTGAGGATGCAGTACTGCTTGCTGCGGAGGCCGATGCAGCCAAAGAGGTTGGAGGAGGAGTGGCAGTTGATGGAGTAATTTATATCACTATTATTTATACATAAAGCTGAAAAGAAAACTCGAGAACCAGTTATTCCAATACCCTCATAAGCAATTTCAAATTTTGCCACAGTCATATCATAACCATTAAAACCTCTATCTACTACTAAATGTAAAAACTTACAATCCTCAGCATCTTTTACATCGAAACAATAATAGCAGTTTTTAGAATTTAATATATGATCACCCAAAACATTGTTAGATTTTAATATCCTTCCATATTTTTTAGGTTGAGATAAAAGGAATTGATAAAATTTATTCTCAAAATTTTTCAGGTTCTTATAACTTCCTAAATCCCTCTGTTTCAGCTCCTTTTCATATTTTTCTTTAGTATATTGTTTATTTAATATGCAATATTGTTTATTTCTTAAATTAACACAACCAAAACAATCATGACAATTACGCAAATCGGCAACAAATAAACAAGAGTAAGAATCATTTATAAATGTTCCGAAATTAATTTGATAAGAATTTTGAGAATCTGCAAGTTGATAACAGTTTTCACATTCTTTCAGATATAAAGAATCCATACAATTTTTACACCGATCTAATCTTTTACTATAAAAACATTCCTCATTCTTTTGACCACTGATTAGCAAGTAATTATTTTTACCACCAATAAGAAAATTACAATATTCAGAATTAAGAGGATAATGAACATTATATAAATTGGGTTGTGGAATTCTCTTTACTAAACCTTCCAGCTGCTCAAAAAACGGCCTGCCCCAGTCATACTCCCTGCCGTAGTCCATAGGATCCCATTTATCAGACCACCAGCAATTGTGGCAATAAACAGGAAAAGGAGTATCAGAAGGATAGATGGAAATAATGTCCTCGCCGCACAAATCACATTTCCTTTTATACAATGCCCTTTCATTGCGAAACATCATCCTTCTTTTTAATCTGCACTCCGGGCACCAAGTCGGAGCCGGCACCTTAATCTTTTCATAGAAAGCAAAATCCTCGGGTTCTATGGCGAACTCCTTTTTGCAGTTTTGGCAGGTTTTGGTTTGGGAGGGCATAGATTAAAAATCATTTAAGATGCTTTAAAAGTTCACTTGGTGAAATTTCAGCGTCTCTTAAAATTTTTCTAAAAAGACCCCTGCTTATAACCTTATGATCTGGAACCGTAATCGATTTTTTAGAAGAATGGCTTAAACGAATATGACTACCGCGTTGACGAATTTTTCGGTAGCCAAACTTTTCTAATGCTTTGATAACTTCTTTCCCGGACAAAAGAGGCAATTTCGGCATAAAGATTAAATGCTAATAGTATGAAGACTTATTTCTTTCGGCCGATAGTGTTTGAGTATTTCCTTGTTTTTTCTTTCTTTTAAAACCAATTCAATAACTTCTCGGATATTTTTTAAAGCTTCATCAATGCTTTTGCCTTGACTGTAGCATCCTTCTAAAATTGGACATTCTACAACGTAAAAACCGTCCTCGTCTTTTTCAATAAAAAGAGGAAGGGTTAATCCTTGATATTTGGTTAAAATTCCTTTTTGAGCCATATTATTTAAGATTAACAGAATCTTTAAGCTGAGTCAATCAAATCCTCCCTCACTCCACCTCTCTCTTGTAGCACTCCTCGCAGTAGATAATCTCCGGCCTACCCGGGGCATAAGTGGTGTAGAAGGTATTGGGGCATCTCTCCTTGCCATGGAAGTGCTTGGCTGTATTGCTGTAGGCTCCGTTAATTGACTTCTCCCCTCCGCACATGCACTGCCTCTGCCATAATCGCAAGGGATTACGTTGTTTGATTCTCTGGTAGTGCCTGCAGTTGGGGTACAACCTGGGCAGAGGGAGGTTCATTCTGCGGTAGAAGTTTAACTCTTCCCTGGTTATTCTGAAGGCAGTGGTGCACTGCTCATTGCACCCTTGTTCCAGAGTGCCGTCCTCCTTCACCTTGGCATGGCTGCACTGTATTGTTTTACCCACAATGTTGTCCTTTACATCCTTGATATGGTCAGGAATATCCTTGGTATAGATATCTGGTTTAATATCCCTTTGCTCCGGGTCTTTCCACTTGTATCCCTGCTCTATGGCTTGCTCCTTGGTCAAAGGGAAGTATTCCTGGGCAATGGTCTCATTGTAGGCAAAGGGTGAGAGTTCGGGAGGAAAGAACTCCCCATATTTGTATATTCTCCCTTTCTTGTCTGTGTAGGGCATTTTGTTCATATGCTTGATTATTTTGGGCACCAGTTCCTCATACTCCTCCTTGGTGTACTGCTTGTTGAGGATGCAGTACTGCTTGCTGCGGAGGCCTATGCAGCCAAAGAGGTTGGCGGAATTTTCAAGAATATCTATACAATAAAAAAGGTTATAACTTAATTTACAGTTCGCCGAAAACAACAAGCTATTACTATTCTCGCCACCTGCAATAAACTCATAAGAAAACTGATTATTCAGCCCTATAGAAGTCGAATCATAACAATTAGACACTCTACCTCCTACATATATATATTGACAGTTTTCAGATTCAAGTACATTAAAACACCATTTACAATTTTTACTATTTTCAATAAAATCACCTATACTGTTTATCATTTTAATTGAAAAATTAAATTTATGAGGATTTGATAACCTGTTTTTATTAGATTCTTTTTTCAAAAAATCAATCGCTGACCATTTTCCAATAAAATACTTTTGCCAAAACTTCTTGTATTCCTCTTTGGT
>CAYNRT010000005.1:0-18156 GCA_964399945.1 uncultured Candidatus Saccharibacteria bacterium
CTATTATTTCTCCCTTCCAAGGAGAAGATGGCGGTTCGAATCCGCTCACCCGCTCCGAAAAATCAGCAAAGTATAAAAAGGCGAGGTAAAGCAAAAACAGCCCCAAGGGCTGTTTTTGGTTTACTTTCATATTTCCATTTATCTCCGCACCTTTTCTCTTTTTTGCGCTTCTTTCTGCCTCTTTTTTTCTTCTTTTCTTATTCTCCTTAAAAGTCTGCGCGCAGCTTGCTTTTCGTAATAAGGTCCGCCGAATATAAGGGCGGCAAACTTCTCAACCGTTGGACTGGCTGCGCTTAAGCTTACCAAGCCTTTACGGTCAATTTCCCCTTTCTTATACATATCCTCCAGCATCTCGTAAGTTTTCCGTTTTATCTGTTCCTTTTCCGCCTCCTCCTCTATATATGTCCGCCAGCTCTTATAATGCGCTTCGTAATCTTCTAAGGCTTTCATAAGCCTTTTTTTGCGGCCCGCTGCCTCGCCAAAAATCCGTTCACAGGCGCTTTTCGGGCTCTCTCCTTCTTTTATAGCCTTTCTCAGAGCTTTTGCCGTTTTCCTGCCTGCTATTTTATCCAGCGCTTGCGAAGCTTTGAAGCTCTCTTCCCAAAGCTGTTTAGCCGAAGCTTCAGGAAGCTTTTCTTTTTTCTCGAACCTGCGCCACCTGTGGTTAAAGCTCTGATAGGCAGCGTTCAATAAAAGGCTGGCAAACAGGGCTTTTTCGTATCTGATGGCATTCGCCCAATCTTCCACAGCTTCAAATAATTCATCTCTTTCCCTTTCCTCTTTAGCCAAACTGTCAAGCCGCTTAAATTCATCTAATATCTCCTTTGAACTTATCATTTTGCCCTCTTTTGCTTTTACTTCAATCTTGCGGCGAAAATCCATAAATTCGCCCTGTAGAATGCCCCCATCTCTTTCTTCGTTTTTCTCTTCTTCTCGGGTAGCCCTCTCCTCTTTTGGAGTTTCTTTCAGCGTTTCGTTAATTTCGCTTTCAGTCGCTTTCCCAAAAAAATTTTCTGGTGATTTTTGAAACATATTTGTTTTTTTATTAAATTTACCTTGCTTCTTTTTAAATTATAGCACTTTTTCGAAAAAAATAAAGGTCCTGCTGCCTCAATTTCAGTTTCTGGCCGAAGGCAAACATTTTTATCCTTGCTGGCAAAAACCCCAAAGCTTAAAAGTTGCCGGACAAGCTCTAAAATGTTAATCTGTTAATGTATTTAAAAACGCTTAATTCCCATAAATATGAACCATTATATCATCTGTCACTACGGCGAAATCGCCCTCAAGGGGAGGAACAGAAAGTCTTTTGAACAAGCTCTTGCCAGAAACATTAGGTTATCCATAAGTAAAGTTGTCCGCGCATCTGTCAGAAGAATATCAGGAAGGATTATCATTGGCTTAAAAAAAGACTTGTCTGCCGAACAAAAAGACACAATAAATGACAAGCTTAAAAATACTTTTGGCATTGTCCATTTTTCTCCGGCAATATCTTGTCAGCAGGATATAAAAGAAATAGGGAATAAAGTTGTTGAAGAGCTGAAGAAAAAAAATTTCTCTACATTCAGAATCAACACCCAAAGAGCAGAAAAAACATTTCCTTTGAGCTCACAACAAATAAACGAGCAAATAGGCGCTTTTGTCCTAAAGAAACTGAAAACAGTAAAAGTAAACTTGAAAAACCCGGATATTACGGTTTTCATTGAAATCGTAGAGAAATACGCTTTTATTTATACAGAAAAGATTCCCGGATCAGGCGGCTTGCCTGTCGGTGTCAGCGGCAAAGCCGTGTCTCTCCTTTCGGGCGGCATTGATTCACCGGTTGCCTCCTATCTGGCAATGAAAAGAGGGTTGGAAATAATACTTATTCATTTTCATGCTTTTCCTTACACCAACAAAGCTTCACTTGAAAAAGTGAAAAAAATTGCCGCTGTCCTTAATCGTTTCCAATCCCGGCTCAAACTTTACTTAATCCCTTTTGCCAAATGCCAAAAAGACATAATGTTGAAAACACCGGCCGGGCTTAGAATTATTCTCTACCGCCGAATGATGTTAAGAATAGCAGAAAAAATAGCTGAAAGAGAAAAAGCAAAAGCCATTGTCACTGGTGAAAATTTAGGCCAGGTTGCTTCGCAAACTATAGAAAACATGACAAGTATCAGTCAAGCAGTCAACACCTTTATTCTCCGACCGCTTGTAGGAGAAGACAAATTCGAGATTATTAAAAAAGCGGAAAAAATAGGGACATATCAGCTATCTATTCTTCCTTATGATGACTGCTGTTCATTGTTTCTTCCTAAACGGCCGAAGACAAAATCAAAAATAGAAGAGATAGAAAAAGCTGAGAAAAATCTTGATTTAGAAAAATTAATTACTGAAGCGCTTGAAAAAGCAAGTCTAGAAACATTTCCGCGTTAAAACAAAACCCGCCTCTTTGTCACAGGTAATCTGGAGCAAGTATAAAGTGGGATGACTCACGTCAAGCCGCAGGGGCCTGACAAATATTGCCTTCCCTCTTTGAATTTTTGTCCAGATTCTTGTCAAAAGAGACGGGCTACTTTTAGTATAGTTGTCACCACTTACCCTGTCAAGGTTAATGGTTAACCAAAATAAACATTTTTTTATAAGTTAAGCACATCCGTCAGTTGTTTAATTAAAGAAACAACTACTGGGGGAGGCATTAAGCTGTAAGAACAAACACCACTATCATCATAAACTTTCCAAGGTTTTTTAAAAATAGCTATTTTCTTTGTTTTCTCGTCCCAAGAATAATTATATTCAGGTGTAATTTCGTAATCATCAACAAGCTCTACAGCTTTTTCTACAGGAAGACAATTACGCAGAAGTATTTTCGGAATACCATAAAGAGAAAAAGTTTTTTGAAGGAGTTCATTATCTTTTTCCAATCGAGTTCTTATAGGCTCTATACCTAATTCATCGCCCTCCTTACGCTTCATTCTGGCCCCACGACAGTCAGGGTTATCACATAAAAGATAAAATTCTTTTTTCGTTTTGTCATATCCTATCTTTTTTGTAGGTAAAAGTTTAACACTCCGTGATGTTTGACACAAAGGACAAACAACGCGACATTTTATCCTTTCATCAATAACATTTTCAGGAACATCAATTAAAACAAAAATATCAGGATCATCGCGATAACCGATAAGATCACGGAAAAACAAAGAATAAGAAACTTGGTCCAAATCACGAGGAAAACCATCAATAAAAAGTGCTTTGCATCCTTTTTTGGCAATTTCTTTTTTAATCAGCGCTAAAACCAACTCTGTGGGCAAAAGGGACTTTATGCTTCGCTCTTCCATTGATTTAATAATTTGTGATAAAGGAAGATGACCACGATAACTTTCCTCTAAAAAATTTATCAATTCTTTTTTTCGACTACGGTCCTTAACAATAGCATCAAAACTGCGTACCATGTCGCCAACAGAAAAATGCTCTATTTTTTGAGGATCAACCACTTCGCGGAACATTTTGGCATAAGTGCCTTTGCCAGAGTTCTTTTTGCCTAAAAGATAGATAATAAAAGTATTTTTTTCCAAATAACGACGTAGTTTTTTAATCTCTGTGCCTGCTTTAAACTGAAAATATTCCTGTCGTTCGTTAAAATCCGTCAGATCAAACTTACGGTTTGTGCCCTCTATTTTGGTCTTGAACAAAGGAAAATCAATCTTTTTCATATATTTTATTTATTTTATTTTTATTATTTTCTTTGACTGTATAAAAAATCCCAGCCGTTAGAAATTATTTTTATATCCCCCTCCTTGTCTGTTCTTAAAACTTTTATACCAAACTCAGTTAACTTTTTCAATGTTTCTTTGTTAGGATGGCCGTAAGGATTGTTTCGACCTACAGAAATAACAGCAATATCAGGAAGAACTGCGTTTAAAAATTCTTTGGAGGTTGAATGCCCGCTCCCATGGTGAGCTATTTTTAAAACCTGGGATTTTAATTCTGCTCCACTATTTAAAACTTCGCTTTCTATTCGCGCATCGATATCACCAACAAACAAAAACCTATTTCTGCCGAATAAAAGCATCAAAACAATAGAAGTATTGTTTGTATTTTTGGACGAGAAAATTCCGTTCAAATCATTAAAAGGATAGAGTA
Organism: uncultured Candidatus Saccharibacteria bacterium; assembly: GCA_964399945.1. Taxonomy (GTDB): domain Bacteria; phylum Patescibacteriota; class Minisyncoccia; order Minisyncoccales; family CG1-02-41-26; genus CAYNRT01. The sequence goes on from CAYNRT010000005.1 coordinate 4,123, forward strand.
TGAAAAATTCTGCATCTCCTGCTTTTATTTTCCCTCCCCGCCGGGCAATAAAAATTTTCGCTTTATCTCTTTCCTGTTCTTTTTTTAGATTCTTCTGCCAATAATAAAATGTTTTTGTGTTTTTTTGAATCCCTGTCCAAAGGATATTTTTCACTTTATACCTCTTTAAAACATAATTCAGGCCTCTTAAATGATCAGTATCAGGATGAGTTAGAACTGCCAAATCAATAGTTCTATCCCAAAAAGGTATTTCCTTGTTAAGCTTTTTTAAAATTTTCTCTCCGCTTGGACCTCCGTCAATTAATATCTGGTGACCCTGGGGCGTTTCAATAAAGATGCTGTCTCCCTGACCAACATCAAAAAAAACAACTTTTAGGCAGTTATTTAACTCAAAAACGCGCTGCCAAACAGAAAAATTAAAAAATAAGAGGATGAAAACAACAATGATGTAGATCTTATTCCTGTTGCTCTTCATTGTTTTCTAAAGCAAAGATAAAAACTTAAAAACAAACAACAAAAAGCCAATACTGAAACAACTACGGCAAGAAGCTATCAGTGAACGCAGCTTGAAAATACTTGTTTAATTTTATCGGCCGCAAAAAAACTTTTTTTATCTTTCTGTTTTCTATTATTGCCTCCAAAACCAATCCTTTCATTGTTTCTTCTGAAAAACTCTGATCAAAAATAAAATTTCCCAGGGAATAAGCAATCCAGCCGCCCTTGTATTTTTCCACCTTTTGGACAACATGAGGATGATGGCCGATGACTAAATCCGCCCCTGCGTCAATACAGGAATGGGCAAAATCAACCTGAAAGGAAGTTGGTTCAGGACTGTACTCTTTGCCTGCGTGCAAGGAAACAACAAGAATGTCAGCAACCCTGTTTTGTTTTATCTTTTTAATGTAATCAATTATATTTTTAAACACTCTTCTGTCTATCCAGGCTAAACCAGCAGTGTCCGGAGTAGCGCGCCAAAGACAAGAGCCGAGATTTGTATAAGCCAAAAAGCCTATCTTTGTCCCTTTTACTCTTCTAACGCTTACACTAAAAGCTTCGCGACTGTTCTTGCCGGCGCCGCTATAGGCAATACCTTTCTGCTTTAATAAATCCATTGTTTGCAGTAAAGCTTCCCGGCCATAATCCAAAGCATGGTTGTTAGCTAAAGAAACAACATCAAGTCCGGCGCAAACCAAACCCGTTATTGCTTTAAGCTTTGCCCGAAAAGAATAAATGCTCCCTAAACGTCTGCCTTTATCAGAAATAGGGCTTTCTAAATTAGCAAAAGAAATATCTGCTTTCTTGAAATAATCCGCTATTTTTAAAAAGGGCCAGCAGTAATCGCCGCCGCCATATTTTTTCACCATATATTCTACTCCCCTATCAAGCATAATATCTCCCGCTGCTACAATTTTAATTTCCTTAGGGGCAAGCGCTTTATTAAAACGAGTTAAAAAGCTCTCCTCTTTTTCTGTTTCTAAAAAAGGAAGCAGTAAGCCCGCTGCTAAAAACAAAACGGCAGCAAGAGTGCCAAAACTCTTGCCGAATAAACGTGATTTGAACATCGGCGCAATTAAGTTTTAGTTTCTTTAAGTATCTCTTTTAAAACAATAGCTGAAACAACTAAAAAAACAATTAAAACAATGGCTATTCTTATAAAATCCATAAAGCGAATTTATTAAGATAAAGGACTCTTGACCGCTTGTTGGTATTATAACTTATTTTATCCACTTCAACCAAGAGGAAAATTATAATACAATAAAGTATAGTATAATCGAACCTTTGCGAAACAACTTTAATTGAATCAATAAGATATGCAGATTAAAAAGAAAGTTTTAAAAACAGCAATACCGGCTCTTATCTTTGCCATGGGAATTGCCAGCGCTTGTTTTTACTTTCATTTTACAAGCCGAGAAAGCAAGCAGCGCTCATTTTCTTATACAGCATTTTTAAACGAAGTTTACGATGTAATCCAACAAAATTATTGGCAAAAAATAAGTGAAAAGGAGTTAAACAGACTTTTTTATCTGGCAACAAAAAAAATCAATCCTGAGTTTAACAAGGCAGAGCCCAAAACCAGAGAAGAGCTTAATAAAAACCTGTCAGAAGTTCTGGCGGACAAAACGGCAGAAGAAAAAGAAAAATTTGCTGTCTTTCTGGCCGATATTGTTCTAAAAAATTTGAAACCTCTTGGCAGAAGCGCGCTTTATCAAGAGAAAGATAAAAAAGCTCTTGTCGCTAAAGTAGAAAACATCAACCCAAAAACCGGCAAAGCTGAACCAACTGTTTTAGCAAAAATCATCAGTCCGAATACAGCTTACATCCAAATAAAGCGTTTTTCGCCTTCCACTTTCAATGAGTTTTGTAAAGCAACAGATTCTCTAGAGGCTAAAATCAAGAGTCGCGTTAATTCCTTAATTCTTGATTTAAGAGGCAATATCGGCGGATCAATAGATATTCTGCCCTACTTTCTTGGTCCCTTTATAGGCAAAGACCAGTATGCTTACGAATTTTATCATCAAGGCGCAAGAGTTGTTTTTAAAACAAAAACAGGTTGGCTCAACAGTTTAGTGCGTTACAAAAAAGTGGTGGTTTTAATAGATGGCAAAACGCAGTCAACAGCAGAATTAATGGCCTCAGTCTTAAAAAAATATAATGTTGGCGTATTGATCGGCGAAAGGACGCGCGGCTGGGGAACTATTGAAAGAGTATTTCCGTTAGCAAACTGCCCGGATATGAATAAAAAATATTATCTCTTTTTAGTCCACAGCCTTGCTTTGCGCGATGATAACCAGCCTATTGAAGGCCGTGGTGTAGAGCCGGTTGTTAATATAAAGTCGCCTAATTGGCAGAAAGAATTGCTTGCCTACTTTTCCTCTGAAGATTTTGTTAGGGATATAGAAAGAATTTTAGAGAAGTAAGAAAATCAGTGTTAGTAAAAACAGTTTGTTAAGACAGTTTACTGCTGTCTTCTTTTTGAAAAGCAAGAAAAGAATAAAAAACTATGGAAATGGCTGAAAACACTATTGGGACAATAATCAACCACATTGCTTGTTTGGGCAAAAAGAGCCCCAAAAAAGCTGCAACGCCGGATATTTTAAAGAGTTTCCCGCCAAATCTATGCGTTTTATTCCAAACATTTTCATTGCTTAATGTCCAAGGCGTCCTGATGCCGATAAACCAATTTCTTTTCGCCTTTTCCATTAAGACGCCGGCATAGTAAAAAACAATGCCTAAAGCAGGAGCAACTGCCCGGCCTATATTAAGTTTTGCCCCTAAATTCCAAACTAAACTTAAAAGATAAATATAGAATAAAAAAAGAAATATCAGCAGAATAAAGCTGTCAAAATATTTCCTGAATTTTTTAATATTCTCTTTCAAGGGATCTATCTTCGGCACCAAAAGGAAAAAAAGGAATAAGAGCAAAGAGATAAAGGGCATTAGGAATAAACCCCAAAATTTCGGCATATATCCGTCAGCCTGGCCTTGAAAATTCCAATGAGAAGCCATCCTCTCTGGCATTTGCGGCCATAAGACAAAAGAAACAGCAAAAGATAAAACAATTATAATAATAATTCCTATTTCGGTTTTGCGCATAAATTATGCTAATTAAATTATTCTAACCACAACTTTTCTTAGTCGCGGCCCGTCAAATTCGGCCAAAAAAATATTCTGCCAAGTCCCCCGCACTAGACGGCCGTCTTCTATCGGCAAAACCTTTCCTTGCCCTATTGCTCCTGAAAGAATATGCGCTTCTCCATTATCGTCAATCTTATTATGCTCAAAAGCAATCCCTTCTGTCAGCTTGCTGAAAAAAGAAAGCCAATCTTTCTTCAGCCCAGCTTCGTTTTCAGTAATAAGAATAGCGGCTGTAGAATGAGGAACAAAAACTAAAACCGCGCTTCTTCCCGAACCTTCATTGGCCACTATCTCTTCAACCTGAGAAGTAATATCAATAAGCTGACGTTTCTCTTGGCTGTTAACGCTGAATTCTTTTTCTGCCATAATACAGATATAAATTTGCTTAAGCAACAAGAAAACAAACCTTCTGCTATAAAAATCAAACCCCTTTTGCAAGGGGCTTGATTTAACTAAGATGTCTGCCTTTTAGTTTTTACCTTGATTTTTTTCTTCTGCGGCTTAGACGACAACTTGGGCATAATTATCTTCAGCACCCCCTTGTCATAAACCGCTTCCACCTTATCTTCCTTGACCGGCGCCGGCAACCTAATCGCTCTTTCAAAAGAGCCTTTTCTTATCTCCTTTCGCCAATACCCTTTTTTCTTTTCTTCCTTCTTTTCTTCTGTCGCCCCGCTTATCCGCAAAACCTGATCTTCTACAGAAACATCTATTTTGTTAGGGTCAACGCCAGGCAGGTTCACTTCAGCAACGATATCCTTCTCGGTTTCATAAACATCCATCACCGGCGCATTTGATTGACTGCGCGGAATAATGGGTAAGAGCCAATCTTCGTCTTCAAAAAAATTCTCCAAGCCGCTAAAAGGTTTCCATGGTATTAAAGCCATATTTTTTCAATCTGTTTAAAAGGGCGACCTTTGTAACTTTATTGTAAAAAAAATCATCAAGCGCTTCAAGTTTTACAAGCGCTTAATGTCTCGGCTAAAAAGCCGGTTTATTGATTATTCGAATTGCTTTCCCTTTTATTAAAGCTTCTGATATTTTCTTGTAAGCCGAAGAAAGCGTCCTTTGAAAAGTGCTTTGGGATATACCCATCTTTTTAGCGCATTTGTTTTGATCTAATCCTTCTATATTTTTTAATCTCAAAGCTTCAACTTCATCTGCGCTAAGTTCAATTATTTCCAGCGTGCGCATAGGCACCCCTTGGGGTTTGAAGTAAGTGATATTGGGACTAAACTCAATTCGCCGGTATATTCTTGGTCTGGGCATATTTTTTCTTAATCTAGCTGTCTGCTGGATAACAGCAGCACCGTTAATATTATACCAATAAAACACTGTTTTTCAATTTTAACAACTAATGAGCTCACATTCATAAAAGAAACAACCCCTATAAGGGGCTGTTTCTTTATTTGCCTTTGAGTTCGGCCAGGCGTTCCTTTATTGCTTTTAATTCTTTCTCTAAGTCCTCTGCTTCCTGTTTCAGCGCTTCCGCTTCCTCTGCTTCGGTCGGCTGGCGGTAATAAGGTGCATAACCGCCAAATATTCTTCGTCCGTATCCGCGGCCGTATCCTCTGCCATAACCATATCTGCCCCAAGCGCGTCCGGCTCCACAAGGGCCTAAACCACGGCCGGTGCCCGGCCCTAAACCCATTGGGCCTGTTCCGTCAAATGCTGGCATATTTTTATATTTATTTATTAATACTATAACCTTGTTTCAGCAGCTCGACTTTTTGCTTACTGCCTATTTTGAGTATATACCCAAAACAATATGTTTGTCAAGACCCCCTCAGCAAACCAAGCTGTTGTCTAATTGTAAGAATTATTCTTCTGCGTCTTCTTCCTCTTTTTCTCCTTCAGCTTCGTATCTATCGCCGCCTGTTTCTCCTGCCTCTTCTTCACTGAAAACATATTTACTTTTTATATCCTCAAACTTGTTTTCTGTTTGTTTTAATCTTTCTCGGCATTTCTCAATCAATTCCATCCCTTCTTTATACTTCTCCAATGCCTGGTCTAAATCAATATCCTCCCCTTGAAACCATTCATTTATTTCTTCTATTTTTTCGTAGGCCTTTTTAAAGTTAAATTTTTCTGCCATTTTTTTGCTTTACTTCTGAAATAATCTGACCTTTATAGAATTTTGTTTTAATCATTTCACCGGTTCTTAGCACTTTCGGCTCTTTTATTATTTTCCCTTTACTGTTTAAAGTTAACGTATAACCCTGCTTCAACTTTAATTTTGGATTAGAGGGCGCTAAAACTTTTTCCTGCTGGTGAAGACTTTCCTTAATTCTCCCCAGCCAATCTCTGCTGCTTTCCACCAACTCTTTCAATTTTTGCATGTTTTCTTCTTTCCTCTTTTTAACAGCTTCTTCCATTCTTCTTAACAGATTGGCGCCAAGCTCTGCCATCCTCAATTTAAATTCTTTTATCAGTTTTTTGTTTAAAGAAGTGATATTTTTCTCCAAGTCATATATATTAGCTAAAGCAAGCTCCCAGCCACGCGATAAAATCTTGGCAGCATCAGTTGGAGTAGATGCTCTTATATCAGCAACATAATCGGCAATGGTCTCGTCTTTCTCGTGCCCAACTCCGCAAATAACAGGTATCTTAGAGCTAAAGATAGACTTAGCCACTTCTTCGGAATTAAACGGCTGGAGGCTTTCATAGCTCCCTCCGCCTCTAATTAGAGCAATAGCGTCCAAATCGGGCATATTGCGGTTAAACCATAATATTGCTGAACTGATTTCTTTAATAGCTACAAGCCCTTCCACCCGTACATCATAGAAATAGACTTTAATTCCACAGGCGGCTAAATGCTTTTGGAAATCCGGTAGAGCACCACGACCGTAACGCGAAGTGATAAGGCCGATTCTCTCGGGAAAACGCGTAATTTGTCTTTTTGCTTCAGGAGCAAAAAAGCCTTCTTCTTTTAGCTTTTTCTTTAAAGCTTCAAATGCCTTTTTTAGCTCGCCCTCTCCCACCACACTTATGTTTTCTGCTATTAATTTAATTCCTCCTGTCCTTTTATAAATTTCAGGATGACCTAAAATTAAAACTTCCTTTCCCTTTTTCAATTCTATGTTGGATGTCTCTAAAACAGGGCGCCAAACCAAACAATGCAGAACAGCCTCCTCTTTTTTATCCAACAAATCAAAATAAGAGCCGTAAGGATAAGTGCTTATCTTCTCTCCGATTTCCCCGCGCACTAAAACCTCCTGCGGTTTTATCAAGCTGTTTAAATAATCTATTGCCTGACCAACAGTTAGTTCTTTTATTCCGCTATTATTAATTTTGTCTTCCATTTTATTTAATATTTCTTAATCACTATATCTCTGTTTATGTATTTTATCACCCTCAACGCTTTTCTCAAAACAAGCACTGAAAACTATGTTCCATAACATAAAAGCAAAAACAAAACAATGTAAAAGCCGCTGTGCAAAGCACAGCGGCGGCTGAGAAAAATGTGCTATTTTCTTGTTTTCCACCCAGTCCATCCCCGGAGCAACGTCCGTGAACGAGTCTGGAGGATATATATTCCCTTTCCTCCTCTCCTGAGCCAGGCAAATTTGCCTGGCTCTATTTCTATCCTCCTCCAACTAGAAGAAAGAGAAATTTCTAGAGGGGACATGTCCCATAAGCCCCCCCTTTCTGCCACTCCCCTTTTTTGGGGGACAACTTCCCACCACATGGTGGAATACCCCCTAAAAGGGGTCTCTCTTTCCTCTGTTTCTACAGGAAAGAAGAGAACAAAAAGGGAAGTAAAACAGAAGATAAAAAAGAAAACGGCAAATAATTTCTTCATTTTTTCCTCCTTTTGTTCTGCCGTAATTATACCATATCATACCTTTTTGTCAACACCCAAAGCCAACACAAAAACAGCCCCCTAAAGGACTGTTTTTGCTGTTAACACCTAATCGGTATTAGTAGCGGTCTCTTCCACCAAAGCCTCCGCCGCGACTAAATCCGCCGCGCGGGCCAGAATCTCTCATCGGCCGAGCTTCATTAACAACAATTTCTCTGCCGTCTAATTCTTTGCCGTTAAACATCTCGATTGCCTTTTGAGCCTCTTCGTCTGAAGACATCTCTACAAAACCAAAGCCTTTCGAACGGCCAGACATCCTGTCGAGGATAATAGCAACTGACTGAACTGTACCGGCTTGAGAAAATAAATCCTTCAGCGTATCTTCGGTAGTGTCATAAGAGAGACTGCCAATATATAACTTACTTGCCATAACAATTTCTTAATACATAATTTGCCGCCTTCAAGGAGGCGGCTTTGTAAGGCGACCTTCTTCCGTTGGATTTAAAAAATCTACTAAGAAACTTACAGGTAAAGTATAACCTATAAAGGTTGAATGTCAACCGATACAGTCAAAAATATCTTTTCCTCTGTTTTTCTACCGCTTATCTGCCATGCTTTATTTCAATAACATCGCCATCAGCCACTATATACTCTTTGCCCTCTGTCCTAATTAGGCCTCTTTCCCGCGCTTCAGCGAATCCTCCGACGGATAAAAGATCCTGCCAACCAATAACCTCCGCTTTAATAAAATATTTTTCAAAATCGCTGTGGATAACACCGCCTGCTTGGGGAGCAGTTGATCCTTCTTTTATCGTCCAAGCGCGGGTTTCATCAGGCCCGGTCGTAAAAAAAGTTATAAGGTCAAGAAGATTGTGTGACGCTTTAATTAACAAATCCAATCTTGTTTTTGAAGAAAGCCCAAGCTCCTGTCTTTCTACAACATTCAGCTCAGAAGAATCAAACTCGGAAAGAATGTCCATTACCAAGACTCTCCAATTATTTTCTTCAAATTTTCTTAGAACTTCTTCTGAAATATCGCTGTCGCGGCCGTTAAGAAGATAGAGACGCGGCTTGAGGGTAAGAAGCTGACAGGACTTTAAAGCTTTTACTTCCTCCTTTTCCCAGTTTTCTTTATATAATTCCCCGCTTTCTTTTAAAAAAGCTCTCGCTTTCTCAAGCGCTTTCGCTTCCTTTAAAACACTTTTGTCACCAGCTTTAATGTCCCTGGCTAAAGAATTAAGTCTTTTTTCCACAGTTGCCAAATCTTTTAATGCCATTTCCGTATCCAGAATCTCTTTTTCAGCAAAAACATTAATTTCGCCCTGCGTATTAACAATTTGATCAGCTTTAAAGGCGCGAAGGACATAAACTATTGCGTCAACCTCTCTAATATGCGCCAAAAATTTATTGCCCAGTCCTTCCCCCTCATTAGCTCCTTTGACTAAGCCGGCTATATCAACAAATTCAACAGTATTATATATTTTCTTAGCTGATTTTGTTAATTCAGCTAATTTATCAACTCGCTCATCAGGCACAGCTACTGTTCCCACGTTTGGTTCAATGGTGCAAAAGGGATAGTTCTCGCGACCAACCTGTTTTTTTGTTATTGCTTGAAATAAAGTTGACTTACCGACATTCGGCAAACCAACAATACCAATTGAAAAAGACATATATTGCTCCGCATAACCCAGAAAAACACTGCGATTTTTCTCGCAGCTTTGCGGTTAGGATAATGCGGCTTTTTAATGATGGAATATTAAGCCGAATTTAAGTTTAGAGCTCTTCTTTTTGAAACTTCTCTTGCTGGATATTGTCCAGTTTCGCAATAAGCTTGGTTAACTCAGCAACATGCTCTTTTTCATCCACCATAATATGCTCTAAAACCTTCTTCGCCTCTTCATCGTCTATTTCATCTATATGCTCTTGATACTGGTTAATAGCTTCCAATTCGCCGATTAAGTCCTGCCGCAGATTTTTTAATTTTTTGTTATCCATAACTATTTTTTAAAACACTCCTTCGGCTTTGCCTTTGATTATACTACAAACGCCACTCAAAAGACAGAGAAAGTTAATCCTTTTTAAAAAGCAGCGCAAGAGAGGCAAATGCCAAGAACAACAGCGGCAATTCCAATAAGAACAAAGGATAATTTGTTTCTTAGCAGCTTCTCCGACAAAGACTGTTCTCCAGTGAGTAGGTTCTCGGGAAAGAAAATGAGAAAAATGCCTTTTAAAAAGGCTGCCCAGCCTATTAATGTTATAGCTATTCTCCACCATTCTCCCTGCCAAACATTATGGGCTAAAACCATAGCTAATCCCGCAAGAAAAGCAGAAAGGCCAAAGAAGTAAACTACGCCGCTTTCTTTAAGGCGCTTTATCTCTCGGATTAGCATTTGCCGCCTAAACAGTAAAGAAAGACCTGCCATTATAAAATAAATTCCAAAGAGTCTTGCTAAAAAAATTGCTGTTTCCATAATTTTCTATTAATAAACAAAATCTCCGATCTTTTAGTTCCAATCCATACTTTATTCTAACATAAATTTTAACTTAAAAAGAGCCAAAGGCCGATGCCAATCATAATTACACCTACAATAAAATGTATTAAACGAATATTCTTTTGGCGAATTTTCTCCGCTTTAGCAGTATCTAAACCAAAATAAGCGCCGAAGGTAATAGCGAGCATAGGAATAATAAATATGGCATTGTAAAGCAGTAGATAAAATATCGGCTGGACACGAGAAACCGCCCTCTGGCTAAGCATTCCTAAAATTGCTAGATAGGGGCCAGATGTGCAGGGCAAAAGGAACAAACTGACCAAAAAACCTATAAGGAAAGCTCCTGTTGGCGATGTAACTGATTTTATTAGAGCTTTCATTTTTGGCCGCCAGCTAAATGGTACTTCCATTACAAAGCCTTTTCCGTACCAGAAAACATCCTTTAGGTTCGCCAAACCAATAAGAACAGCAAAGCCAGCAACAACACGGCTGAATATTATTGATGATTTTGCTGTTGCTAAAGCGCGATATATGCCTATGCCCATGAGAAAGTAAGAAATAAAAATGGAAAGACTGAAAGCCAAGCCTGCTAACAGCGCCCGTCGCTTGCTGCCGGAAGACAAAACCGTTGTTATTAATAAGATAAGGACGGCAAAAGCGCAGGGATTAATAGAATCTGCTGCCGCTCCGCCAACAACAGCCAGCAAACTAATCGGTTTCAGTTTATGAAAGATTGTTCCTTGTTGTGGAACAGTAATTTGCTCTGTTTCTTTCTTGCCTGAAATCTCTTTGGCAATTATCTTATCAATAAACTCCATTATTGGTTTGTCGCCTACGGCACAACGACCATGGTAGAAAAGCATAGGTATTCCCCTTTCGCTCTCCGGAATCTTTGCTTCTTGGCATTTTTTAAGAAATTCTTGAAGGTTGGCCTTATGGAAATACACTTCCTTCCTTTCTATGTTCAGTCTTTGAAACAGTCCTCTGTCTTGCATATAATTAATTACCTTTTCGCAATGTGGACATCCTTGGCCATAAAACAAATAGCCGTCAGATAGAGCAAAAACGGGTTTCGGTAATAGAAAAAACAAAATACTTAAAATCAACGGAGTAATGACAAAGAAGTTTTTTTTCACTTTCGCCCAAAACATAGTTTTTGTTTACATAAACCTAATAGCAGAATTTAAGAATATCTTATTATATCATAAAAGAAAATTAAAGAAGAAGTCTTGCTTATCTGCCATCAAAAAGACCCCTTGTCAATAAAAGGGGTCTTCATCTACAGATACAATTTAATTTACCTTAACTCAAATCATTTAAATATCCCTAAAAAAGGCTTAAGCAAGATTTTAATTCCTTTCAAATCAGACAGTTTGCTCACTGAGCCGATATTACCTAAGAGCAGCGGCTTAAGCAGAAAGCCTTCTTCTGATGGAGCCGTTTCCGGTACTGGATAGTCTTGGCTTTTCTCCTGTGGAGGCATTACATTTTCCGGTGGGATCATTTCTTCTTCAGGAGGCATAAATCCTTCAGGAGGCATAAATCCTTCGGGAGGCATTTGTCCTTCAGGAGGATGAAACCCTTCAGGAGGCATAGCGCCTTCCGGGGGCATCATTCCCTCGGGTGGTTGAAACCCTTCAGGGGGCATTGGGCCTTCCGGAGGACGAAATCCTTCGGGAGGCTCCCATCCTTTCGGAGGCATCATGTCTTTAGACGGCATTTGACCTTCAGGCGGACCCATAAATCTGTGTTCGGTCGGAGCACCTTTTCCTTGTAAATCTTTCATATTTTCTGGAGACATCATCCCTTCAGGTGGTTGGAATCCTTCAGGAGGCATAAATCCTTCGGGAGGCATTTGTCCTTCAGGAAGATGAAACCCTTCAGGAGGCATAGCGCCTTCCGGGGGCATCATTCCCTCGGGTGGTTGAAACCCTTCAGGGGGCATTGGGCCTTCCGGAGGACGAAATCCTTCGGGAGGCTCCCATCCTTTCGGAGGCATTCCTCCTTCTGGCGTTCTTGGAAACATACCATGTTCCGGTCCTCCTTCTTCAGGCAAACCTTCTGTTCTTCTGTTTGGTTCAGGCATCCCATGTTCAAAAACATTTGGCATTTTCCTGTAAGGAGAATCTTCAGGTCGCGGTGGGGCGCCCTTCCTTTTTAATCCCTCCTCTTCTTGCTTTTTTATCAATTCTATCATTCGTCTCGCGTCTTCCTCAGTCATCATCCCTGTCTTAACAGAAAACATCAAACATTCTTCCATGTGCTGCGGGTCTCTGCAATAAGCATCACATTCCTCTTGGTTTTTGCATCCACCCGGTCCTCCGCCAGCCATTTTTTCCATCATTTCCGCTTCCTCTGGTGAGACCAAGCCATGCTCTTTGGCGAATTCAAGGCATTCTTTTTGGTGTTCTGGCAGAGAACAATATTCATCGCATTCCTTCTGATTCCTGCATCCGCCCGGACCACCCGCTTTAGCCATAACTTTCATTTTTTCGGCTTCTTCTTTAGGAATCAATCCATTCTTTTCAGCAAAAGAAAGGCATTCTTCGGCATGGCTGAAATCCTCACAATATTTCTTACATTCTTCCGGTGTAGAACACCCACCAGGACCCTTTTCAGTTTTTAATATCTCTATTACTTTTTCCTCGTCTACTTTCGGTCCTTCTGGTTTAGCAGGTTTTTCTGGTGCTGCAGATCTTCTTTTTTGTTCTTCCTTCATTATTCTTATAAGCTCATTTGCTTCGTCTTGGGTTAATGTACCTTCTTTCACTGAAAAGTTAATGCATTCTTCAAAATTCTCTGGCCGCGCACAATAAGCATCACATTCATCTTTTGTTTTGCATCCACCTGGTCCCCTACTCTCTTTTATCTGCTTCCTTATCTCTTCTGCCTCTTCCGGAGAAATCAAACCGTGTTCTACGCCAAACTTAAAACACTCTTCACCGTGTTCTGGCTGAGAACAATAGGCATCGCATTCTTCTGGGGTCTTACATCCACCCGGCCCCTGCGGCATATCCTTGCTCCCAATCTGAGCAATCTTTTCTGTTTTTTCCAAGTTCTCTTCAGGTATCAGCCCTCTTTCTACAGCCCACTTAAAACAAGTTTCTTGATTGGCGGGCTGGTCGCAAAAAACTTTGCATTCTTCTCTCGAGCCGCAGTTCCCGAGCTCTGGAATAGGATAGGAAATCTCCGGTTCTGTTTGGGCATAAACAGGCAAAAAGCCTGTTAAAGGATTAAAAGCGGGCGTAAGGAGTAAAAAAGCCCCAGCTAAAATAATTAAAGCAACAGTTTTATTAAAAATTTTATTGGGCATATCTTTATAAAATAAAAATCCGTTGGTTACTCGCCAAACGGATTCTTGTACCCTTTTTTAAATGGATTAACCTGGACCTTTGAAAACGGATTGGCCGCCTCTTTAATCTTTTTCAGCAATTCCTGTTCTCTGACAGATGCCTCCTTTTTCGCCTGTTGAATTCCCTTTGAAAGGCCTTTAGTGTGACCGTAGTAATATCCGGCACCAGCACCTATAATAAGGGCAACCAGCGCTGCTAAGATTATTTTAATTATTTCTTTCATATTTTTATTTTTTTACTTAAAAAGGAATAATCAGCCTTTATATATATTATAACATAAATTCATTTCCTTGCGTCAAGGATATTTGCAATCAACACTTATAAATTATATTTTACAAAAAGCCGATATTGTTTAAAATAAAAAAGGTATCTTAAAAAAGGAGGAAAAAAGAGATGAATGAGAAAAAACTCCTCTGCCTTCACAGAGTAATATCCTATATCTGTGGAAGTATAACCATGGGTATAGGAGGAAAATTAATTTCAAAATCCCTCTTCTGGGGGATATTCTTCCTCCTTGTGGGAATATTCATTATAGTATTCCCACATATATGGAAGAAAAAAGTCGTTGAGAAATAACGACTTTTTTTAATTTTTCCTTCTCCTTTTAAGGAAAAACAGCGTTAAGGCAGCGGCTAAGGTTACTACCAGCCAAATCCAAAAAGAGCCGCCTTTTTTTAATTCCTTTGCTTTTTTCTTCGCTTTTTCCAAGCTCTGATCAAGATTAGCAGCTTTTTTGTAAAATTTCGCCGCC
>CAYNRT010000006.1:0-18069 GCA_964399945.1 uncultured Candidatus Saccharibacteria bacterium
GTACCCTTCACTTTAAGTGAAGCAGCCGGCTTAACAGGAGGCCTGTTAAAAAAGACTTTCGGACAGGATCTCAGCTTTAATGAAGAAAGCTTTAAGCGGTGCCGCGATCAGCTTTGGCAGAGAATGGAATTTGTCGCTGTTGGATTAAGGCGCTGCGGCCTTACAGCCGTTCCACTCACAACTCCCGAAATTATTGAACTTTTCTGGAGCCTTTATCACCCAAAAGATTCTGAGCGCGGTTACTATCCGGAAATAATACCGGGTCTTATTGAATAAAACACTATGAAGTTCAACATTCCTTTTTTAAAAACTTCTAAAAGGGAGGAAAAAGTAAAAATAAGAAAACCAGAACTTGCCTTAAGTGACATTGTTGCCCCTTCGTTGATTGAAATAAAGCAATCCTACTTGAAAATAAATGAGCGGTTAGCAAAAACTTTCTTTATCTTTTCTTACCCCCGCTATCTTTCCACCGGATGGACATCTCCGGCAATTAATCTAAGCCGTTCTATGGATATCTCTTTCCATATCCACCCTATAGATTCCGGGCACATATTAAGGCGGTTAAGAAAAAAAATAACTGAAATACAGGCAGAAATGATAGAAAGGCAAAGTAAAGGTTTAATACGCGACCCTTCCTTGGAAACAGCCTATCAGGACATTGAAGCACTTCGCGATTCCTTACAGACAGCCAGAGAAAGGATTTTTAGATTGGGCGTCTACATTACCATTTATGGCGATTCCCAAGAAGAACTTACGGAGATTGAAACTGAACTTCGCTCAATTTTTGAATCGCGCCTTATCTATATTAAGCCGGTCTTGCTCAAGGAAAAACAAGGGTTCAATTCAACAGCGCCTTATGGACTAGATCAGCTTCTCATCCATACGCCAATGAACACAGAGCCCCTGTCCAGCATATTTCCGTTTACTTCTCCAGATTTAAGCGCTAATGAAGGTATTTTATATGGTGTAAACCAGCACAATAATTCTCTTGTTTTATTTGACCGTTTTACTTTGGAAAACGCCAACTCCGTTATTTTTGCTAAATCAGGAAGCGGCAAAAGCTATTTTGAAAAACTGGAAATTCTCCGTTATTTAATAAGCGGTGTTGATGTCATAGTAATTGATCCGGACAACGAATATCAGTGGCTGGCAGAAGCTGTCAACGGCTTTTTCTTTAATATTTCTTTAAATTCCGAGCACCACTTAAATCCTTTTGATCTTCCTCAGCCGCGCGAAGATGAAAGCCCGGCCGATGTTTTAAGGTCCAATATTATAAACTTGGTCGGACTCTTCCGAATAATGTTGAAGGGGCTGACTCCTGAAGAAGACGGCATTGTTGATCAAGCTATTACAGAAACTTACGCCCTTAAAGACATCACGCCAGAATCCGATCCTTCAAAATGGAAAGAAAATATTCCTCTAATGTCTGATTTTGAAAATGTCTTAAGCTCTATGGAGGGGTCTGAGTCTCTTCTTCAAAGAGTAAGAAAGTTTACTAGTGGAAGCTACGGCCAATTCTTTAATCAGCCCTCAAACATCCAGACAGACAAACCTCTTCTTGTTTTTGGGGTACGGGACATGGAAGAAGAATTAAGGCCGGCAGCGATGTTCATAATTCTGCGCTATATTTGGAACAATATAAGGGCAAATATAAAAAGAAGGATACTTTTGATAGATGAGGCTTGGTGGATAATGCAGTCTGAAGATGGCGCCTCTTTCCTTTACGGCGTCTGCAAAAGAGCGAGAAAGTACGGACTTGGGGTTTCCACCATTACGCAGGATGTAGAAGATTTTATGAAATCTGATTATGGAAGACCTATTATTACAAACTCTTCTCTCCAATTCTTAATGAAGCAATCACCGGCAACCATTGACTACATTCAAAAAACATTCAACCTTACCAATGAAGAAAAATATATTCTGCTGGAATGTGAAGTAGGCGAAGGAATTTTTATTGCCGGGCAAAAAAGGGTATTTATGAAAGTTGTTGCTTCATATACTGAAGATCAAATTATCACTTCTTCACCTGAAGAAATAAAGAGAATAAAAGAAAAGAAAAATCTGCTGGCAAAAAAGCAGAATTAATAAAGGTCGCCTTTTTTTGGAGCTAAAACAAGTGTGACGCAATTTATGGAAAATAGCTCGGATTTTACTGTAGAAGGCCCCGGAATATTTTCTACAGCCGCAGTTTTAACAATGCTTCTTGCTGTTCTTGCTGATTCCACCGGCCTGGCAATTCTTTTAAGCGGGTTGGATGACTGCGGGATTCTTGATGTTGTTTCAACAATAATAATAGGGGGAATGCTTTTTGCTTTGGCTCCAAATCCGCAACTGCCGAAAAAAGAAGCTTCAAATAAAGTTGCTGGAGCTTTTAAGAAAAAATTAAAAAGAAAGCTTGGCAGAAAACTGGGGCTTGCCTTTCTAATTGAATTAATTCCTTTCTTAGGAAACATTGTTCCTTCGTGGGTAATCGCTGTTTATTCTTCTTTTTCAAAAAAGAAAAGTGTTTAAGTATGCTTTTGCTTCAAAAATCAATCATTATTCTTGTCCTCCTTGTTTTTTTTGCCCTTTCAGCGCCCGGTGGACAAGTTTCTGCTTTAGAAATTAAATGGCCTCCTGTGCCCGGAGCTGTCCCTCCGCAAGAAATAATCCAGCGCCCGCAAAGCGAACAAATGGGTTTGCTGTTTAATTATTTTGTACATTTCTTTTTCCTTCTTGCCTTTCTTGCAACAATAATATCCCTTATAAGCGCCGGGGTCGCCTACTTCTTTTCCGGACCAAAACCTGCCTCCAAGGCCTACGCTAAACAATGGATTTCCCAATCATTTCTCGGATTTTTTATTCTACTCTCCTCCTATTTAGTGCTTTCAGTGATAAATCCTCAGCTTCTTGTCTTTAAAATGCGGGTTGGTCCTGTTCCTAAAACAGAATTTACTTTGTCTTCCGTTTCTGATGCTCAAAAAATCTCTTATCTGCAAATACCGATAGGCACAATTTTATCAAAAACCCTTTCGGATTTAGCTGAAAAAAAAGATTATAAGGGCAAAAAATATTTCTCGGTAGAGGAGCCTATTGTAAAAATAGAAGAAACTCTTTCCGCAGCAATAGAAGAAATGAAAAATCTGGAGAAAAAGCTGAAAAAATGTCAGTGCGGAACAACAAAATATCATATCAGCGCTAAAAAGGGCAAAGGTAAATGTCTGCCGGGCAGAGAAAATCCGCAGCCCGTAAAAACTGATCAGGACGCCTGCTTAAATTTTTGCTCAAATTGCGGAACAAGCGGTTCTTGCGACCGGCGACAGGTACGGAGAAACCCGGACAATCCAGATCTTATAGAAATACAGAAAAGCGACGGAAGTTGGAGAAAAATAAAAGAAGAAGATAAAAAAACAGCCATTAATTACAGTGTTTTGCAAATTATTGATCTTTTAGCCAGACTTCAGGCGCAATCAGCAACCCTTTCTTCGGACCAAATAGACCTTATCGCCAAAAACCTAGCCATAAGCGCAGGGGAGCTGCTTACCTCGCGGGGAGAAGCCGTGGTTTCCCAAGACAGCTTTCTGGACGAAAAAGAAACTCTGGAGAAAGAAAACTATACTGTGGAAATTAAAAGACCCAAGCAGTTTCCTGAAGCAGAAACAGTTCATATGAGCCCAGCCGCCCTAGACCCTTTTACTTTCTATTTGCCTATAAAAGGCGGCCTTTTCCCGCCTTCCATCATCCAGCAAAACCAAGAAACTTATAGGGAAAGCCAGAGAGCGAGCATTTTTGCTGTTTTAAGCGGAATAAGCATTGAAGACATTGAGCAAATGGTAGGAGAATGTCTTTTTTCTGCTTTTGGGTCAAAAGATTTTTCTCTTAACAGCGCTGCTTTGAAGCCAATCGTCAGCCAAGCAGTTAAACAGGGAATAGCCGACTTTCTGGGAGAATTTATCTCTTCGGCAGACAGTGAAGATTACGCTTATGCCTTCTTAAACCAGTTAAGACAAGGAATCAAAGAAAAAATAGACAATCCGGAAACAAAACAAAAATTAAAAAACGAATGTGCATCATCCTGCTCCAGCGCGGCAAATAAAGAAACATGCCTGGCTGCCTGCCAAAAAGAAACAATTCCTTTGAACTTCCTCTCTAATAAGCTTGCTGATCTTTTCACAAAAAAAACGAAAGAGCTTTTACCTAAAGAGATAAAAAAGACGCTGCAGGAAAAAACCCGCAAGGTTTTCCTTTCAAAAAAAGCAAATGAAATTTTAGGAAACGATACAATAGAGCTTTTAGACAAAGCGTCCAAAGGAGCTTTGAAAAAAAGCTTGAAAAACCAATCCCCTTATTTAAAAAACAATCTTGAAAAAACTTTAAACCAAGTGCTTCCAGAAATAGTTCTCTCTCCTCTCCAATCTATTGATTACTTTATTTATAAAAATATAAAAAATTTAAAAAAGAATGTTGCCAAAGAAATAAATAAAATAGCCGAAGCGCTGGGAAAAATGCTCAGTAAGCCAATTGAAGAACTTATAGAAAATTACAAAAAGAGCCATCCCGGAACCTTTGTTGAAAATCAAGACCCGGAAGAATGCTGGCAAGACTTTGATAACGGTTATTACTACGATTACGCTTCTAAGGTGTGCGTTAGGGCGAGCCTTAAAGAAATTCAAGATTATATTAACGGAAAGACAAACAGCAAAATAGCCATAAATATAGGTACAGCCGAAGCAGAAGGCCATTGGGACACAGCTTATGAAGAATCTCCTGAAATGATCTGTTTAAATGCCGGCTTTTGCTGGAACTACAAAGAAACTATCACTGAAAGTCTTAGCGGAGAATGCCGGCAGGGCGATCCCGGCTGCTTTGAGGTAGATGTTTACAAGTGTGAAAAGTGCGCATGGAGGCTTTCCGACTGGAATCCTTTTTCAAAAGCTAATTTTAAGAGATTGCTGACAAACGGATTTAAGGCTTTGGTAAATTTTGCTGAGAAATTCGCTCTCGCCCTTATAGAAACAGCTACCTACACCTTAAGCCAATACAGCCAAGTCTGGGTGGAAGACAACATTATTGCCCCTGCCCAACCTTACCTCTCCCAAATGGTTGATTTCCAAAAAAAGCTGCACAAAGCTCTTTACTCTTCAATTGAGCAGCTTCTGCCTTCGCAACTAAGAGATTATCTTAACAGCAACATCGACCAAATTCTTTCCAAGCTATGTTCCGCTTCAAAACAAACGCCAACTGGAGGAAAAATACGGCTTGCTGAAGATTTTGACATAGAAGTTTCCAAAGAAGCTGGAGAAAAAGCTTGTAATTTACATGAAGAGCTTCATAAATCAATTCTAGAGCGGCTTAAAGAATCGTGTGTCCAGGGCGACAAAGATAAAAATGAAAACAGCCTTGGCTGTCAAATCGGATTAGCTCTTGATGATTCTTTCTATAATCTGCTTTGCGCAAAATTCAAAGAAAATCCCCAAAATCCAAAAAACAAAGAGGAATGCGTTTTAAGCTTTTTAAATAAATCTTTCGCCCAAATTCTTTTTCCTGAATTAGCAGATAAAATTGAAGCTATTATTAAAGGAACGCCAAAACAAGCAATCTGCAGCGAACTGCCAGGACAACCCTATAAAAAGATTTGCGGAAATATAAAAAGCTCTGTCCTTACTGGCCGACTCCTGCCTTATCCAAAAAACTCTTCGGAATGGAATAAATTAAACTCCAATGAAAAAGCTTATTGCTACTTCCTTTGGTATGCCTGTGAGCCTGTATTAAGCTCCTGGAGCCGAGGAATTGGAGAAATTATAAAGGCTATTCTGACAAACAATTGTCAAGACAAAGACACCGACTTTTGCCGGGCGACAGTAAAAGACTCTATAGCTTACAGCGTCTTTTATTACGGATTGCAGAAATATCCGCCCGCTGACGAGGAAGAAGAAATAGAAACATACCAGTGGCTAACCGTCCTTTTCCCCAAACTTATTTCCGATATTGACAAACTTGCCAGAACAAGAGGTCTGTCTGGAAAATGGACCTCCGGCTCTCCTTCTCCGCGCCAGCAAGCGCTTGAAGCCCATAAACTGAATGATTTGCCTGTTTACCGTCAAAAAGGAAACGCTTTCGCGAAAAGTTTTGTTGCTTGGTTCGCTAGGAATAAAAAGATGTATGACATTCTCACAGATATAAATTTCGGCATAATGCAGTCCTTCCGCGAAGGCAGCTCTTCCGGACAAAAAAATATTTTTGCTGAAACGCCCTATAGTTTCTTATCTAAAGGGATATGTAAAAAAATAAAAGATGAATTCTTGCAGAAATATCCTGACCTTGCTTTCTCAAGGGTGCAGCAGCGCCTTCGCCCCGGAAATCAAAATCCTTATTCCATGGGCAGTATAAGCAACCCGACAACTGCAGATGTGCTCTTAGAAATACTTAATTCGCAAGAAGCGCCTTTTGGAGAAATAACTTCATATGCGTTATGTCTCAGCCTTGAATACACTCCTGCAGCCGTTTTCGGTTTAGATCAAAAACTGGTTCGTTATGTACAGCCGAAAGAATATCAGATTCTTTTCGAGTTAATGGAAAAAGAACTAACTCCGGACGAAAGACCTGAAGGCCTCAATAAGCTCCTTTTCTACCTTTACCAATACAAACCAACAACAATACTGGGAGAAATCGGGGTTGCTAAACAAAACAGAGACATGATAAAGCTTCACAATTTCTTAACCGAAAGAATAGGCGATCAGATAAACAGGGGTTATATGAATAAAAAAATGATTGAAATAATTTTTGCTGAACTTTTTGACTCTTGCCGCACAGACATTAGGAGCAAAAACTGTCCGCTTTACCGCCCGGTCGGCTGGGAAAACTGGAAAAATGTCCAGCAAATATTGTCCAAAAGTCCGGCAGATATAGCGGCTTTAGCTCTAAAAAAACCTTTAATTAAAGCGGATTGGGCACAACGTTCGCTTTTGGCGCAGCTTGCCGACCCAGACAACAGAAAGAACTCCGGCGATGAAACTGTTTTAGGCAAAAGATATATAGATGTTTTAGGAAGAGCCTTGGGGTTAGACAAGCCCATCTACCAACTTTACCTTAAAACAGAAGACTTTTACAGTAAGGTTGATGAAGCAGTAAAAAAGGGAAAAGAAGTTGTTCAAAAAAGCATAGATAAGGCCTTTCTGGAATATCCCTTTTCCTTAGTGAAAAAACTTTCTTCGGTTCTTGTTAAGTCAGCTTCTAAAAAAATAGGGGAAGATGCAGCTAAAAGTCTAGCGGGCGTCTGTCGTAAAGCGGAAAAAGAAGGAGATTGCTCAACAGAAGAAATTTTCAACAAAGAAACAAAAGAATGCTGCTCCTTGGGCGGAAATCTTGTCTGCCAGCCGCGCTGCCATCCTAAAGAAAAAGATGAAGAATGCGACCTAGAATCTGGTGAATTCCCTTCGGCAGATAACAGTAAGTGCTGTTTTGATGAAAAATGCAGAAAATGTCGATTAATAAGCGCGGAGGAAAAAACTTGCCGTCGTCACAATGAAGAAAAAGACCCACGTCCAATAACTATTGATGATGAAGAAAAAAACCTCTGCTGCAAACCAAGAATGGTAAAAAAAAGCCGCGACGGCAGCGATCTGTGCTGCGTAAGCATAGTAGAATGTATTAATGACAAATTTAATGTTTATCTGACCAAAATGGGAATGATTCTTCAAGACGGCCCCCCTCTTAATGAATTATCAAAATAAATTTAATTTATGAGCCGATTCCTTAAAAAAACAGTTCCTATCATTCTTGTTCTGTCCCTGCTTATGCAATCCGTCCCCGCTCCGGCTCAAGCTTTTAGTATTACAAAGTTTTTTAATAAGCTGTTCAGGAAGATAAAAATTCCGGAAGAAATTAAAATAACTGACAAGGGAGATGTAAAGCTGGGCAATCTCCGACTGCTTAAATGCATCCAGACAAACGAAGAAAGAGAATGCGTCAATCCTTTTTCCACAATAAAACTTGGAAAGGACCAAGTTGAGCTAAGAGATAAGCTTGGCAGGCTTAAGGTTCCACGAGCAAAAATACCTAAAGATTGTGAGATAAGAATTGTCTCCCCGGAATCCGAAGGATATGAAAAGCTTACTGAAAAAGAACAGACATCACTGTTTAAGGCCTGCTCCCATATAAATAATATCCAAAAAAACGCTTCTTTACAGGTATTAGCCGCAAAAAAAATATTCAACAATACCGACCCTTTATCAAAATGCCTTTTTCTGCGCAACTGCAAGAGCTCCTGCAAGCTTCGGCTTGGAGAAGTAAGTTATACAATCAACGTTGTCGATGTAGCCATAATGATTGCCGGGCCAATTGGAATTGCCAACACAATAAGAAAAATTGCTGACCTAGCGGTAAAAATAAATGAACTTGTTAAGGTTATAGAACAGTTTTCCACTTTAGTACAGTCCTTTATCTCTTTTGCCAACGATATCTTAAAGCAAGTTTCCTATATCTCCGCTTTCTTAGCTTCTTTTAGGGAATTTTTACAAATAGATCCCTCTGAACTGCAGAAGCTTCTTAAAGAATTCTCTGATAATCTTCTTTTGTTCGGCCAAACAAAATCCGCGATTTTTTCTTTAATAAGTAAAAATCAAGAGAAAATTGAAGTTATAGAAAATATCTTAAAACAAATGGAGGGGGTTAAGTTTCTTTTTGCTGAAGATAAAGATTCGCAAGAAAAAAGAAAAGAATTGGAAGAAATAATAACTTCTTTTACAGTTAAAATAGAAAGTTTCAACAGTTTAATCTTCCGTTTAGAGCAGGAGAGAAAAAGCGTTAAAGACCTTTTTGACAAAAAATCCGGCAGGGTTGAATGCCCGCCGGAACCTTCCAGCCCTTGCCGCATCAATTCGCCTTTGCCAGAAGGGTGTTTTATAGCCGAGAAAGAAGAAAGAGAGACAGAAAGCGGCAGCAAAGTTGAAGACGATGCTTTAATAAAGTGTCAGGCCGGAACGTATAATATAGACATTTCTCCTTCTGTTGCCGACAGGGTAGGTTGCAGGGACCTGGGAGACAGAAGGGTGCAATGTCCGAAAGCTGAGTGCCGTTTGGATTATCCACGGGTTTTCGGTAGCCATACCCTTTCCTGTTCAAACGCCATTAAAAACTCTCTGAGTGTAAGCTGTCCTACGGTTTGTTCAATAAGTTGCGCTTACCCCTACAATGATTGGTTTGTTTCTTTTAAAGATTTTGTCGAAGAGGTCAAATCTGTTAAAAAAAATCTTGAAGAATATCATAGCTGTCTCTTGGTTTATAAAACCCTAGATAATTTTAACAAGTACTTAGAAAAATGCTTTCCCAAACTGGAGACAGTGGAAAACAGCTTCTCTGCAACCGTTCCTCTGCAGGAAAGACTGCGGCAGGAGAGCGCTGTTATTCCCGCGCTTTCTTTAAGCGAAGAAGAAAAAGAAGCAGGGTTAATAGAAACAAAACAATACTGGACAAGCACGGAAAACAAAATATCAGTTAACTATCCAATAGCAGCCGAAACATGGGGAGAAAATAACTGTTCCTTTAATTATGAATTATCGCGCCTGCTTTGGGAAAACAAAATAAACAACATTACTGCTTCTAATATTACTGGCCGTGTAAAAGACTTAAACACTGTTGTAAGAACGCTTAAGCTCACCCCTCCGGCAGAAGCAAAGAGGATTCTTGATTCTTTTGCTTCCGCGCCTGAACCGAATTTCCGTTTAACTGCTCTTGCGAACAGCTTGCAAGCGTCCTCTCAAAAAACAAAGAAAGAAGTAGAACAAATAATTTCGCATATTGAAAAAATGATTTCTGTTTTTCGGTCTCTGCACAAAACACTTATTGAAACTGAAGTTAAAAAAGCAAGTGATTACCTTAAAAACGCCGTAGAAATAAAAAAAGGATGCCAAGACATATTAACTTCTGTTGAAGAAATAGAATCTCTTTGCCAGCAAGCGTCAGAAAGCTATAAAATAGAGTCTTTAGAAAATATAAAGCAAATAATCTTAACAGACATCCGCACCACAGCCTCAACAACCCTGCAAAGCATAACAAGTTTTGAAGAAAAAATAGGCCTTCTTTTGGAAGACATTATCACTCCGCTACTAGTGATAGAAGATATGGAAAAAGGCAAGGAAGACCTTAAAGAAGTAAAGGAGGAAGTGGAACTAATAACACCTTCTATAAAAATAGAGCCCCTTCAAATTAAAACACAAAGCGGAAGTCCTTGGGATCTTAAATTTAACAAAGGGAATATAAGTCTTTCGGACATCGCAGCTAATCCCTTATCTCAGATTGAAGAGCACTTTGATAATATAGACTCTCTGTTAATAGAAATCCATGACCGCTTTAATGAAGATCTTTCTCTTTTAGAAAGTATTACTGATGAAAAAGTAAAAGAAACCACTCAAGATAAGATAAAAAAGCTTCAAAACAGCCTGCGTGCTCTTGGCAGTCAAATAAGCGGTGGAGAAGAGGTTACAAACGCTTGCGAATTAATATCTTTCTTTGATTTTTCCTCTCCGGCACAAATAGAGAAAAATTGCGAGGAATTGGATGAAAGTCCTTTATTAAAAGACGAGGAGTTAAAAGAAAAATGTTCTATTTTAGAATATCTCCAAGACTTTCTATTAAACACACCGCTGAGAATGAGTGATTTGAAAACCCGGACAGAAAACGGAGAAAGCCTAAAGAAAATATGGTTTGAAGAAATATGCGGTTCAGAACCAAGCTTGGGATTAAAAGGTTTTGAAGAATATGTTTCGTGGAGTAATTGTATGGCGGCGGCCGAGACAGGAGTAATCAGTGAAAACAGGCTTTCCTGGCTCGC
Organism: uncultured Candidatus Saccharibacteria bacterium; assembly: GCA_964399945.1. GTDB lineage: Bacteria > Patescibacteriota > Minisyncoccia > Minisyncoccales > CG1-02-41-26 > CAYNRT01. Next base: position 10,811 of record CAYNRT010000006.1, read on the forward strand.
TGATAACGATTTTGCTGAACAGTGTTCTCTGCTTGCCACGCAAGAAGAACTTTTAGAACAATGTAATTTCTACCGTTCGGTAATTAAAAGAGCTGTTAATAATTCCTGCCTGCTTTCAAAAACACCTATGCTGTGCGGTGAAGCCCGTGAAAGCTTTCTTGCCTTAAAAAAATACTGCCCCGGCTGGATAAAAGCTGCTCCGGGCAGGTCAGCAATACCAGACATTTTAACAGATCAGAATGAAGGCGATTCTGAATTCCAAAACACTGAACTAGAAGAAGCCCGAAAGGTTTGCAGAGAAAAACTTTTAGACTTAAGGGCTCCTTTACGAAAGATAATGAAAGTTTTCTCTATTCTTTTAGGAATCAAATCAGGTGTGGGTATTTATAAAGGAATAAAGACAATGAAACAACATGTTAAAAAAATGATTGAGAATGCTCAAAAAGTTAAAACTCTTATCAAAGAACTGCCGAAGAGCTTAAAGAAAAACTATGTGCCCGGTGGCGGGGGTCTTGATATTGAAGCTATAAAATGCGTTTCTCAGCCTGCTTTCGGTTATAGGAATGAAAATGGACCTAAAGGAGGGAGAGTATGCCCTTATGTAAAAGAGTCTTTTTCCGCAATCAACTCAAGTTTTTCTTTTATACGCCAGTCTCTTTTTAAACTCTATATGCTTACTAAAGAAAAGAAATACTGGAAAGCAAAAGTAGGACCTCTTAATTTTAAGCTTTTTAAAACTTATCCCAAATACAACAATGGAAAGGGAGCTTACTATGAAAAAGTTGTTAAACTTTATAAAAAAGCAAAGGGTATAAAAGAACGGAGTCAAAACTTGTGGGTGGCGGCTGTCGCTGTTGATTTCGCCGCGCAAAACTGCACCTGCGGACAAAGTTTCTGTAAAATGCCTCTCTGTATTTCCGGTGCGCCACTTACCCTTGAACCTATTGGAAACCCTTATTGCTGGCTGGTTTACATTCTTCGCTATCCATTATTAAAGCAAGCGGAAGTTTTAGAAAATTACTTAAAATAATTGCGCCTTTGCTTTTTTAGGATATAATATGGATAATAACGAAAAAATTACCAAACAGTAGAATTTGCTTATGCGCACCAATAAAATTTTTCTTTATTTTTTAGGATTCTTCTTGGTTTTTTGCATTCTCACCGAACCAGCTGCCCTTACTTTTGCCGCTGAAAAAAACGGAGAAAACGGGAATCCCGCTGATAAAAATGAAGACCAATATGTATATGGGCCTGCACAGACCGCTGTTTGTCAATACCCTATTCCAATAGGCAGGGCTTGGCATTATGTTTTGGGAATAATGCATGATGTTTACGAGAATTTAAAACAAATTAAAACCCTTCTAGATCTTGCAGTTAAGGAATTACTTGCTTTTAGTGGAGAATTAAAAGAAAACCCTAAGGTGTGTGACTTCAGAAAATGCATGCCTGTTATTACAAATCAGGGCCCGGAGTTTTCTTTAAAGGTTTCTTACATTTTCGGCACAAAGACTCTGCTTAATGGCCGTCTCCCAATATGCCGCCCCCATAAATGTCAGGGAAACCCTTGTCCTGATCCAAGCAGAGTTTTAAAAACCTTAGAGGATGTAAAAAAAAGTATTGCTAAAAACAGGGAGGCAATCCGGGATATATTTACAAAAAAGACCGAGGATGTTTTAGAAGAGATAAGAAAAAGAGGGGAAAGCAGCGCCACTAAAATAAGTCGCTTTGAAACGGCGTTAAGGTTGCTTAAAGCGGCACGCTATTGGCTGCATCCCTCTATGCCCGGAGAAGCAGGTGTTAGCAGTTGCGTTTTAAACCGCCAGGAAAAAGCCATGGCAGAAGAAGGAGAAATTGGAAATGTTTATATGATGAATTGCATAAAGGCAATTGAAGCTGATATGTACTGGCCCAAACCTTGGTCAAAAACATGCGCCAAAAAATGCTCCGGCAAATCGCTAAAAAATTGCATCGATTGCCTCGGCAGTCTGGCCAGTTGTTCTGAAAAAAGCACTTTGGCTCGAATCAACTGCCGGATATATCATTTTTGTAAAGAGGAATGCGCCAATGGACTTACAGATTCTTGTTTAGAGTGTTTGTGTGTCGATGAAAACGGCTATAAACTTTCAACAGAAGAATGCACAGATTGGTTTTGCGGAGGAAGCGCTTACAACTATGTTTGTTGTTACGAGCCGCCCTTAAAAAAATAAAAGACTATATTTATGTTTAGAAAAAAACTTAAACATTCATCCTTTTTAAAGGTTTCTCTGCCTCTGTTTTTGCTTTCGCTCTTCTTCTTGTTTTTATTGAGCGCCTGCCCCGCTGCCGGAAAAACCTTTTTGGAGCAAAACTATCCAAGAAGTCCGGGGCTGCCCGGCGCAGCGCCAGGAAGCCAAACAACTATTTCTCCAAACAGCAGTTTAGGAGATGTGATTAGGTATATTATTTCCTGGGTTATTATTGTCGGCGCTATCATAGCTTTTATATCTCTGATCGCCGGAGGAGTAATTTATTTAACTTCAACAGGGGAGCCTAATAAAATGGCTGAAGGCAAGAAAATAATATTAAATGCTTTTTTGGGCCTGCTTATAATACTGGGGTCTTATTTGGTGCTTGTGACAATAAACCCTCAGCTTATTGTTATGGAAATAAAAAAAGTTCCTGTCTCGCAAGGAATTCTCCTTTCCGACGCTGACGAGTTTTCCGGGCCACAAACTTTTGAAGAGCTAGAACTGAAAATAAGTCAAGGACATATACAATATTTAAACCAATCTATTTATGACTGTGAAAAAAAGTTCGGCAGGCTGTCAAATAATAAGTTCTCTTCTTTTGATATCAAAAGTATCGGCTTTTTTGAATCAAGCAAAGACAATATAAGTGTAGTTTTTCTTTCCCAGAAAGGATTTAAAGGAAAAGCTCTTGATATGTATTCTTATAGAGGGCGGATAAGATTAAGCGATAAAACAATCCAAAGCAATGGAACAAGCTACATAGACGGAGCATTAAAGTTTATAAACATAAAATCTATCGCCGGGAAAAAACCTTTATCTATTATGATTAAAAATACCGGTCCCGGTGTTTATTTGTACGCTAAAAATAAATGGGAATACGTTCTTTTAAAAGAAGGAGATTATCCGAAGCTTAAGGATTTAAAGTTTAATGATAAAGCTTATAGTATTGAAATAAAGAATGGAGCAAATGATGATTTCCTGGCCGTGCTTTTTGAGAGCGATAAATATTACGGCGGCCCGTTAAGGCTTTTTCTTGAAAAGAATAAGGGAGGAAGAGATAGGAATACAGGCAACACCTTGCCGAATAAACTTACATCTATTATTGATAGGAGCACTGATAAACCCATTATTGATCCTAAATATGGATTCGTTTACAAGGCTTCATCTGCCCGCATATTCAACCTTGCTCCTATAGATCCTCCCGAAGAAAATCCTTGCCGGGAAGTACGTTTATGCACTGAGGTTAATTATACAGGAGATTGTCTGGTCTATTATACCAATCCTCCTGAAAAAATTGATTTGTCTCAAGAAGAAGAGGAGGTGGGCTTCTCCTCCCCAAAAAATATGCCGTTTTTTAAACCTGTTGTTCTAACAGAGGAAAAAGTTTCTTACCGGCAAAAAAACAGCACCACTACAAAAGAAAGAACAGTGGACTTTAACGATAATATTAAATCAATACAAATTAACGGCTCTTGTCTTGTAGTTTTGTTTGAAAACAGTGATCTTGCTAATAAAGCGGGGCGGCACTCTCAGATTTTCACTGAGAGCAATGCTGATTTAACAAAAGAAAATATTTATCAGTGCGGGGGTATTAAGCTTCTTGGTTGGCACCACCTAACACATTCCTGTGCTTCAGCAGTTTCTGTTTTCCCTATTTCTGAAAACAAATAGCGCATTAGCGCGGCTTTATAACAACTCTTCTCTCTTCGCCTCTTCCTTCGCTCTCTGTAAAAACATCTTCTCTACCGCTTAAAAAAATATGAATGATTCTCCTGTCAAAAGCCGGCATAGGCATTAATTTTTTTTCTTTTTTTGTCAAAGAAACTTCATTCGCTGCCGCTTCTGCCGCCTCTTTTAAATAAATTTCTTTCTTCTTTTTATACTGATTGATGTCTAGATTAACAAAAATTTTTTCTTTAGCTTTCTTGGAAAATATTTTGGAAAGTAAATGCTGGCTGCTTTCTAAGATATTTCCTTTTCTTCCTATTAATAATTCGGGCTCGTTGGTCTGTAAATTAAAACTTATAACACTTTCTTTTATCTCTACTTCCTCCACTACTGCTTCTTTGTTTATCTTGTTGAAAAATTCCTGAACTATTTTTTTTACTGTAAGTCTCTCAATATTTGGCGTTTTTTTTGTTTTTTCGTTCATTGTTTTAAGAATTTAATCAGCAGTTAAAGAAGTTTTTTCTTTGCTTTTAATTATATAATACTCTCCTAAAGAAAACAAAGTTGTGGTTATCCAGTAAATTCCGATTACTGCCCCGAATTTCCAGACAAGAAAAAAGGTTAAAAGCGGGAAAAAATAAAGTGTCTGTTTTTGAAAAAAAGATTCTTTAGAGTGTTTCTTTGTTGTTTTTAAAGAAATAGATTTTGTTTGTAGAAACTGCAACACAGCAGCCAAAAAAGCCAAAGGAGCGTTAGGACTGTTAAGATTAATAAAACCTAAAAAAACAGGGTTTATTGAAGATATTGGAGGCACAAAACCATACAAAAGAGGTCTTATTCTTTCAATATTTAAACCTGATAAAAAAACTTTATAAAGAGCAATTAAAAAGGGTAGTTGAATAATAAAGGGCAAACAACCTGAAAACGGATTTATTTTTTCATTCTTATAAAGATTCATTAATTCTTCTGACTGCTTTGCCTTATCCTTCTCGTATTTTTTTTGGATTTGTTTTATCTTTGGCTGGAGTAAAGAAAGCTTTCTTTGGGAATGCGTTGCTTTTAAAGAAACTGGTAAAAGAATAATTTTTATAAGAAGAGTGAGGGCGATAACCGCTATACCAAAATCGCCACCAGGAATATAAACATAAAAAAGAATAAGCAGATTTAATAACGGTTGATATAATATTGTATTAAATAATTCTGAAATCATCTTAGGGTTTATCTATTCCGCCCTGGCTCCAAGGACCACATCTTAATATTCTCCAAAAACACAAACAAGAAGCCTTAATAAAGTTGTGTTTTTTAAATAATAAAAAACAATATTCCGAACATGTCGGATAAAACCGACACCGTCTCCTTGTAAAAGGAGAAACGATTGTTTGATATAAACGGATTAAGCACGTTGCGAAAGAGAGTGTTTTTAGGTTTTTTTTATTAATTCGCTTTTTTCCATTAAAGCGCATATTTCTTTTTTTATTTCATTAAAATTTTTACCAAGGATGTTTTTTTTGGCAAAAAAAACAACATCATAACCTGGAACAACAAAACCTAACAATCCCCGTACCACTTCTCTCATCCGTCTTTTTACTTTATTCCTTTCAACCGCTTTCTTTGAAACCTTTTTAGAAACAATAAAACCAAAGCGAGTATTTTCCTTTTCGTTTTTTATTGTCTTTAAAACTAAAAAAACTCCTTTATAAAAACTGCCCTTTTTTATTAGCCTTTCAAAGTTTTTTCTTCTTTTTAATCTGTTTTTTTTGGGCAACACTTTTTTGTTCTGGTTTCTATTTTAATACTGTTAACTGTTCGATAAAGAAACTAAACACAAATCCTTTTTCTTTTTTTTCTTCTTCTTCTTTTAATAACCTGACGGCCTGTTTTGGATTTTTGTCTTACTAAAAAACCGTGTGTTTTTTTTCGTTTTCTTTTGTTTGGTTTATAAGTTATGCTCATTTTCTTTGTTTTTATTTGTTAAGTATAAACCTAAAAACTTTCTCCGTCAACTTGTGTTATTGAATATTTTATCTTGTTTACAGCTAAATACACAAGAAAAACTATAATTTTTAATATATTGTGTTATCCACAAGTTATCCTCTTTTTTTTAACATCTTTTTATTTTTATTGATTTTTAAAGGCATTTGATTTAGAATAAAAAACTACAGATAATTAAATTAGTTAACTTTTAATAATTATCGCTTTTTATGGACAATAAAGAGCTTTGGCAAGCTGTTTTAGCTCAAATACAATTTTCAGTTTCTCGTCCAAATTTTGCCACCTGGTTTAAAAACACAAAAATAGTCTCAAGAGAAGAAGGGCGGGTTGTAATTTCTGTTGAAAATTCTTTTTCTAAAGAATGGCTTGCTAATAAATATTTTTCATTAATTTTAAAAATTTTAAGGGCATTAGATAAAAATATTAAAAATATTGAGTTTATTGTTCAACCTCAAAAAAACGGTGTTTTGGAAGAAGACGGTGTTTTTAAAAAACAAAAAGAATTAAAAAAAGAAGTGTTTTTTAGCCGTCAAAACTCTTTTCAAGAACTTTTGACTAACCCAAAAACAGGACTTAACCCTCATTATAATTTTAATAATTTTATTGTTGGCAGATTTAATGAAATGGCCCATGCGGCAGCTTGGGCAGCAGCAGAAAACCCAGGGAAAATATATAATCCTCTTTTTGTTTATGGTGATGTCGGATTAGGAAAAACTCATCTTCTTCAAGCCATTGGAAATAAAATATTAGAAACTTTTTCTAAGATAAAAGTAAAATATATTCCTTCTGAAAGATTTGTTTCTGGTATTGTCGAGTCTATTAAAAATAGAAAAGTTGAAGATTTTAAAAGGAAATTTAAAAACATTGATGTTTTAATAATGGATGATGTCCAGTTTTTTACAGGTAAAGAAAAATCTCAAGAAGAGTTCTTTCATATTTTTAATTTTTTTCATCAGAGTCAAAAACAAATAATTCTTTCTTCTGATAGGTCGCCAAAAGAAATCCCTAACCTTGAAGAAAGATTGAGGTCGCGTTTTGAAGGAGGTATGTTGGCAGATATTGGTAAACCTGATATAGAAACTAGAATAGCTATATTAAAAGAAAAATGTGAGGAAAGAAATATTACTCTTAATAACGAGATTTTAAATTATATAGCCGTTAAACATAAAAACAATATAAGAGAATTAGAAGGAGCTTTAAATAAGATTGTTTTGTTTAAAAAAATTAACAATAAAAATCCAGATACTGAAGAAATTAAAACTCTTTTAGGAGGATTAATAAAAAAACCGAAAAATAAACTTAATTTTAAAAATATTATTAAAATTATAAGTGATTTTTACGGATTAAAAGAAGAAGAAGTGTTATTAAAAA
>CAYNRT010000007.1:0-17520 GCA_964399945.1 uncultured Candidatus Saccharibacteria bacterium
AGGAGGGGAAGATATATCTTTCTACATAGCTGTTCCTTCCAGCAAAGAGGCGCTTTTAGCCAAATATATTCAGGGTGTTTATCCAGGGGCTGTTGTGGAAAAAGTTCCTCAAGACTACACTATTTTTGAGCCTCAAGGGAAAACTGCCGGCTCTTTTCTTAAAGAAGAAAAAACAGCTTATTTCCCTTTAAACACGTATAGGAATTTGGAGTCAGATCCATTATCTGCAATTACGAACGCTTTAAGTAAAATCTCTGCTGAAGAAGGGGCGGCTGTTCAAATAATTCTGCGCCAGGCTTCGTCTGAGTTTAAAAAACGCGGCGAGAAGATTCTCTCGGAGTTGCGGCAGGGAAAATCTTTAAAATCAGCAATGACGGAGGCGCATAAAGGAAAGATAGCCAAAGCTATTGAGTTGATTATTGATCCGCTTTTCTTTTCAAAAAAAGAGGAAGAGAAAAGAAATTTACAAGCTCCAGATGAAGCTACCATAAGCGCTATTAATAGCAAGATACAAAAGCCTGTTTTGGAGGCAAATATAAGGTTAGTTGGTGTTGCCAAGGAAAAGGGGCGTGCTGAAGAAATAGTGCGGCATTTAGAAGATTCTTTCTCGCAGTTTTTTTCCACTTTTAATAGATTTAAACCAATATCTTTGTCAGGGAGAAAGTTAAGAAAGCTTATTTATAATTTCAGTTTTCGGAATTTTAATCCAAAGCAGAGAGTCATTTTGAATTTAGAAGAACTGGCAAGCGTTTATCATTTGCCTCTTTCCCATATTGAAACCCCTTATATTCAATGGGTTAAATCAAAAGAATCAGCCCCTCCAGTGGAGCTTCCAACCGCAGGGCCTGTTTTGGTAGGAAGGGCTGTTTTTCGTAAAGAGGAAAAAGATGTTTATTTTGCTTCAGAAGCTGACAGAAGAAGACATTTCTATATAGTTGGGCAAACAGGAACAGGTAAAACTTCTCTTTTAAGAGAGATGATACGTCAAGACATTGAAAAGGGCAGAGGGGTGGGAGTGATTGATCCTCATGGTGATCTTATTGAAGACACATTAGCCAACATACCAAAAGAAAGAGTGGACGATGTAGTTCTGTTTGAACCTTTTGACATGGAAAGACCGGTAGGATTGAATATGCTGGAGTGGCAGACTCCGGAGCAAAAAGATTTTGCTGTCTCTGAAATGATAACTATATTTTCAAAACTATTTCCTCCGGAAATTATAGGGCCGATGTTCGAGCACTATATGAGAAATGCTATGCTTGCTTTGATGGCCGATAAAGACAACCCCGGAACTTTAGTTGAAATCCCGCGTATATTTACAGATAAGGAATTCATGGAGGAAAGATTGAGAAAAGTAAAAGACCCCATGGTTAGAAGCTTTTGGGAGAGAGAGTGGGCGCAGACCACAGGCTCGACGAAATCAGATATGCTTGGCTATGTTGTTTCTAAAGTTGGGCGCTTTGTTGAAAATCAAATGATGAGGAATATAATAGGGCAATCGCATTCAGGGTTTAACTTGGAAGAAATAATGAATGGAAAGAAGATCTTTCTTGCCAATCTTTCCAAGGGTTTTTGTGGAGAGGTAAACAGTTCTCTTTTAGGCTTAATTTTAGTCTCTAAAATTCAGATGGCTGCTATGAAACGGGGTAGTATCCCAGAAGAAGAAAGAACAGATTTTTATCTCTATATTGATGAGTTTCAAAACTTTACCACCGATTCTATTGCTACCATTTTATCAGAAGCAAGAAAGTATAGATTAGATTTAATTTTAGCTCATCAATTTATACCTCAACTTACAGAGGAGATAAAAAACGCTGTTATAGGTAACGCGGGAACTATAGGTTCTTTCCGTGTAGGGGCAGTTGATGCTGAATTTTTAGAAAAACAATTTGAACCAGAGTTTTCTAAATTCGACCTGCTTAATCTTGATAATTTCAATTTTATTATTAAGATGATGGTGAACAACAACGTTTCTTCCCCGTTTAAAGTTAAAACAATCAAGCCTCGGGAAGGAAACCTTGAAATAGTTCAAGCGGTTAAAAAAATATCTAAGTTAAAATACGGACAGCCGAGGGCCCTAGTGGAAGAGGAAATATTGAGGAGATCAAGACTAGGCAGTTTATAAAGGCTTTTGTAAAAAACTTAAAAAGGCTTGGCAGGATTAATAAGGGTTTTAGGCACAGAAAATATAATGAATAGTCTCGAGGTCTTGACAAAGAGGTTTGTATTGCGCTATTGTTCTAAATGTGAAAGTATAAATTGACTTAGCTTGCCTAAATATAATTTATAACTTATGAAAAGGAGAGGCAATCTAAAAAAAATTACTTTTATTATATTAGGCGGGTTTTCCTGATCAGATTTGGTATTTATAAGAAATTGTAAATATCAAATCTGGTTGGGAAGGCCAGATTTTGTTTTTGAAAATATAGCTTATGACTCATGAAGGAAAATATTATCTAACCAAGGAGGGATTGAAAAAGTTAAAAAAAGAATATAATGAGCTGATTGAGAAAAGGAAGGAGAACTTAAAAAATGGAGCTCCGCAATTTTTGCATTCAGAAGAAATGAGTGCGGAATTTATTTCTTTTAAAGAAGAGAATGATTATCTGAGAGCACAGATAGAAAATTTGGGACATATTTTAAACAACTATCAGATTATTAAAGCTCCACCGAAAAAGGACAGGGACAAAGTTTTTATAGGGGCGAAGGTGAAGTTTGAGCATAATGGGAAGGAAGAAGAATTTATGATTGTCGGTACCTTTGAAGCAGATCCGGCAAATGGTAAAATTTCCCATCAATCTCCGGTTGGCAAGGCTTTGTTAGGACACAAAGTTGGCGATAAGGTTTCTGTTGGTGACTCTAATAAAAAAACCTATAAAATTAAATCAATAAAATATTAAAGAAGCTAAAAAAAGGGGTTTGCCCCTTTTTTAGTTTTTTTGTTAAAATGTTAAATCAAAGGGCCGATATTCTGTCCATTCGCGCCCCTTTTTAAAGTTTTTTACAAATAGTATAATTAAGAATATTTATATGCTTAGAAAAAGCTTAAAGTTTTTCGCCGCTCTTATCATCGGATTGCTTGCTTTTATTTGGGCGGTAAAAACCGTAGGCTGGAAAACGATACCAGCCGCTTTTTCTCTTTTTTTAAGCTTGAAGGGGTTAGCCATATTAGGAATAACTTTTTTAGCAAGCTTAAGCGGCTTTTTGAGGTGGAAAACTATATTGAGAAAAGTAAGTGGCAGGTACTCCTTTCCAGAACTTTTTAAAATATGGCTTGCCAGCTTTACAGTAAGCTATCTGCTTACACCAATAGCCTTTTTGGGAGGAGAGCCTTTTCGCGCTTATTTATCAAAGAAAAAATACAAGCTTAGTTGGGAGAAAAGCGCTGCGGCAGTAATTATTGACCGCCTGCTTGAATGGACGGTTTTTTTAATCTTTACCATAGCAGGCGTTCTTTTCTTTATCTTCCTAAACACTGCCAACTTAAATATTTATCTAATTCTTAGCAGCAGCGTTTTGGTTTTGTCTTTGTTTGTTTTATTGGTAATTTTTTACGCAAAGAGTCTCAAAAAAGAAAGCGTTTTAAAATGGCTTTTAAAGGTGCTTAAGATAAAGAGAGAGAATTTTGAGAGCTCCCAAAACGGGAAACTTGTTTTTAAAACAGAGAAGGAGGTTGTAAATTTTTTCTTTGCAGCCAAAAGACAATTTTGGCAGGGAATTGCCTTCAGTTTTTTAAAATACTTTTTTTGCTTTTTCCGAGTTGCCCTGTTGGTTGTTTTTTTGCAAAAGGGAGTCAATTTTTTCCAAACAGCCGCTATTTACGGAATAAGCAACTTGGCTCTTTTTGTCCCTGTTCCAGCTGCTCTCGGCAGTATGGAGGCAAGCGGGATTTTAGGGTTCAGCGGCCTTGGTTTTAATATAGCTTCAGGTACTATCTTTGCCATTGTTATTAGAAATGCGGATATAATAATGAGTTTAATCGGCGGAGTTTTTCTTTTGAAGATAAGCTTGAGTCTTGCGGGTGCGAAGATATTAGAATTTTTGGAAAGAAACAGGTTTTTCTTTGTTGAAGACGACCGCTTTAAAGAATAATTTATTATGGTAAATGAGGAAATTTCCAAAATTTTTACCAGAATAGCCTGCTTTTTGGAAATGGAAAGAGTTCCCTTTAAGCCTGTTGCTTATAGGAAAGCTGCTTTGTCTATAAGGATGCTTGAAGAAGATATTGCTGATATTTATAAAAAAGGAGGGAGAGAGGCAATAGAAAAATTGCCTGGCGTAGGGGAAAGTATAAGTGAAAAAATAATTGAATTTTTAAAAACAGGAAAAGTGAAGCTTTATGAAAGATACAGAAAAAAATATCCGATTGATATAGATGCTCTTGTTTCTGTTGAGGGTATTGGCTGTAAAACAGCCAAAAGGCTCTACGATTGTTTAAAAATTAGAAATTTAATTGATTTAGAAAAAGCGGCGCGTGCCGGCAAAATTAGAAAATTGATTGATTTTGGCGCTAAAAGTGAGAAAAACATTCTTCAAAGTATTAAATTTGCTAAAAAAAGGAAAGATAAGTTTTTGTTAGGAGAAATACTGCCGCAGGCGGAAGAGATAAAAAAAAGACTTTCTGTTTTAAAAACTGTAGCAAAAGTGGATATTTGTGGTTCTCTTAGACGGATGAAAGAAGTAATTGGCGATGTTGATATTCTTTTATGTCTTAAGGAAATGCCTTTAAAACAAAGGAGTAGAGAAGCTAGAAAAGTAATGGATGTTTTTTGCTCGCTTCCGGAGGTCTCTAAAGTTTGGGAAAAAGGCAAAACTAAATCTTCTGTCAGAATGAGGCAGGGCTTTGATGTTGATTTGAGGATTGTGCCTGCTTCTTCTTACGGTGCGGCCCTGCAATATTTTACCGGCAGCAGAGAACATAATATAAGATTACGCCGTCTTGCAGCAGAAAAAGGTTTTAAGCTTAATGAATATGGGCTTTTTAAAAAAATTAAAGCAATAGCCGGCGAAACGGAAGAAGGTATATACCGGAAATTATCTCTTGCCTGCCCTCCGCCGGAGATAAGAGAAAACAAAGGAGAAATTGAGGCGGCACTGCAGAAGAATCTGCCCAAACTAATAGAGCTTGCAGACATAAAGGGCGATCTGCATTGCCACTCTAATTGGAACGGCGGAGAAGATTCTATTGAAGAAATGGCCAGAACAGCGATTGCTTTGGGTTATGATTATCTTGGAATATCCGACCATACTAAGTTTTTAAAGATAGAGAACGGGCTTGACGAAAAGCAATTGAAAACTCAAGCGAAAGAAATAGAGAGTTTGAACTATAAATTTGAAAAGCAAAACATTAAATTCCGCGTCATTCATGGTGCAGAAACGAATATTCTTAATAATGGCTCTTTGGATATTAGCGAAAGATGCCTGTCAGGACTTGATTATGTTATAGCCGGCGTTCATTCCAACCTTAAAATGTCCAAACAGAAAATGACAGAGAGAATTATTAAGGCGATGAAAAACCCCTATGTGAAAATTATTTCCCATCCGACAGGCCGGCTTCTTAATAAAAGGGCAGCTTATTTACTGGATATGGGCAAGCTCTTTAGGGCGGCCAAAGAAACCAAAACCGCTCTTGAAATTAACTCTTTTCCCCAACGCTTGGACTTAAATGGGGGAAACATAAGAGAGGCAATTAAAGCAGGAGTAAAGTTGGCAATAAATAGCGATGCTCATTGCAGGCTTCATTTAAGCTTTATGCGTTATGGTGTGGCAACCGCCCGACGCGGCTGGTCTGCTAAAGAAAACATTATCAACTCTTGGTCATTGCCAAAATTGCTTAAATTTTTCAAGGAACAATAGACATAAAAGCTACATTTATTTTTTTGTGTTATAATAATACAAATTATGGCTGATCAACAAGACAAGTCGAAACGGGACAATAGAAAAGAGTTTATTTGGACAGCTGTCGGGATTATTGCCCTTTTGATTATTTGGATGCTGTCTCGTTTTTTATATAAATAAACATACTTTGTTGTTATGCCCTTAGAAAAATCAGCCGGCGGGGTAGTTTTTTGTCTTCATCGAGGAAAAGTGGAATATTTACTTTTAAAGAACAAAGCGAACTGCTGGTTATTTCCTAAAGGTTTAGTAGAAGAAGGAGAAAAGGATGAAGAAGCGGCTTTAAGAGAAATCAGAGAAGAAACCGGGCTGGAGAATCTGTTGTTAATCCCTGGCTTTAAAGAACAGGAAAAATATTTCTTTTCTGTAAAATATGATTATCAGTTGCAACGAGGATGGAGGTCAGGAGAAAAAGTTTTTAAAATAGTAACTTATTTTTTATTTAAAACAAAGAATAAAAAGATTAAACTTTCTTTTGAACATATTGATTACTGCTGGCTTTCCTTCAATCAGGCTAGAGAGAAAATAACCTATGCTGAGGCAAAGAAGATTTTAGAGAAAGCTAATAAGTTTATCTTATTGAAACAAAAAACAGGCAGCAAGATTTAGAAGAAAAATTTCGGATAGTTAGAGATGAAAAGCAGAGAGGAATAAACTGCTTAAAAACATGTAATTAAAGAAGAAAAAACTCCTTTTTAAGAGCAAAAAGGAGTTTTGTATCACAGTTTATTTTTCTTTTATTTCCTCAAGAATTTTTTCAAATATTGCAGGATTATTTTCAGCAAGTTGAGCTAGAATTTTTCTATCTAAAGCTATTTGATTTTTTTTAAGGAGATAAATAAGTTTACTGTAAGAGAGGCCGTTTTTTCTAGAGAAAGCGTTTATTCTTATCTGCCAAAGCCGGCGGAAATTTCTTTTTTTAACTTTTCTGTCTCGGTAAGCATAACTCCAAGCTTTCATTAAAGCTTGTTTTGCCAGTCTAAACTTGGATTTCCTCCCCCAGCGGAATCCTTTTGCTTGTTTTAATAAATTTTTTCTTCTTTTATGGGCAATTACCCCTCTTTTTACACGCGCCATATGTTTACTTTTTTAATGCAAAAATTTCCTTATTTTTTTCGCTAAATGCTTGGATAAGGGAATATATTTCCGGCTCTTTCTTTTTCTATCGCCTGTCTTTTTTGCTAGATAATGGTTTTGGCCGCTTGCCCTTCTTAAAATTTTCCCTTTTTTTGTAAGCTTAAACCTTTTAGCAAGAGATTTTCGCGTTTTCATATTTTTATTTCAATTAACGGCTGCTAACAATAACCGTGAAGCCGCGCCCCTCTTTTTTTACAGGTCTTTCCACATTAAATTCCAAAGATGAAGACAGGTTTTGCAAAAAAAGGTTTAGTTTCTTTTCGGCAAAAGCCGCAAGTCTCTTTTGGCGACCCCTTAATATCATCTCTATCCTTACTTTAATGCCTTTTTTTAGAAATTTTTCCGCTGTTTTCAATCTTGTCTCTAAATCGTGTTCAGACATTGCAAAAGTAAGCCTTATATTCTTTAATTCGCCCGCTTTTTTATGCTTTTGCCCTCTAGCTTTTTTCTGCATCAAGTAGTGGTATTTGCCGTAATCTCCAATTTTACAAACAGGTGGGCTGGTTTTTTCTGTGATTTTAATTAAATCAAGCCCTTTTTCACGAGCTTTTTTTAGGGCTTGAGTCAAATCAAAAACTCCCAACTGCTTTCCATTTTCATCTATCAGTCTTACCTGTCTATCTTTTATTTGATTGTTGATTAAAATCCTTTTCTGCAGAGTTTTGTAGGGGATAATGTTTTAACGGCGTTTAACCGCTGTCTTTAATTGATTTTTTTCTGTTATTGGAGATGGCGGGAATCGAACCCACGTCTAAGAACTTGCCCGGCAAACAATTCTACAAGCTTAGCCTGTCTTTGTTTTAAGCCTTAAAACCTTGCAGACAGGCAGAGGTTATTTAAGGCTCAAGCCCGAATTTTTCACAGACGCTTTGGGCGGAGCGCCTGCATATCCCGAAATATTGCGCCCTTTCCGCCTATCGGGAATCAGCGGTTGGACGGCTTAGCTTATGCGTAAGCTAAAGCGGGTTGGTTAAATAAGTTTGCACTTATTTTTTTGCAGGTTGATTTGCGAGAGCCTGCCTCTCGGCTTGCCTTGCTTGCGGTTAGTTCTTATCAAAGCCGTTCATCCCCTTTGTTCTTGCGTTTTTTATTGTTTTTTCTATTTCCCTTTCTATTTCTCTTTTCTTGATTTTCTCCCTTTTGTCAATTTTTCTTTTTCCCTTTGCTAAAGCGAACTCTATCTTTATTTTCCCCTTTTTAGTATACACCATTAAAGGCACCATCGTCAAGCCTTTCTGTCTGATTTTACCGATTAAGCTTGTGATTTCCGCTTTATGCAAAAGGAGTTTTCGGCTTCGGCGGCAGTCATAATCCTCTGGCGCGTTTTTGGGCTGATAGGCGGGAATATCTACTCCTATTAAAAAAACTTCTTTGTCTTTTAAAGCAACAAAGCCGTTTCGAAGGTTTATCCTGCCTAATTTTACAGATTTTACTTCTTGGCCGGTTAAGACAATGCCGGCATGGTATTTTTCCAAAATTTCATAATCGTATCCAGCTTTTTTGTTTTTGGCTAAAACTTTCATTACTTTTAGGATATCATTTCAGCAAAATGCATCAATCTTGACAGATTGTAGGCGTATGGTATAAATTTTGGCAGCTTAGCAACCTTTTAATAGCCGCAGGAGATAGTAATCTTGCGGGCTTTTTTAATCTTTAAATTTTAACGTGAATGAGCTAAACTAAAGTTATATGGTAAAGGAAGAGATAAAGAAAATAATTGGCAAGGCGGCCGAGAAAAGCCTTAACATTAAGCTGGAAGAAATTAACATTGAGGTTCCGGCCCAAGAAAAGTTTGGCGATTATACTGCCAATATTGCTTTAATACTGGCTAAAAAGTTAAATGAAAAACCGTTGGCAGTTGCTGGGAGAATAGCTGAAGAAGCGCGTTCTTTGAACAGCGGTCTTTTTGAAAAAATAGAAGTTGTCAGCCCCGGCTTTATTAACTTTTTTCTGTCTCGGCAATATCTACAAAATCAGGTCAGGAAGATTTTAAGGCAAAAAGACAGATTTGGCTTTTTGAAAGCGGCTAAAAAACAAAAAGTGAATGTTGAATTTGTTTCTGCCAATCCCACAGGCCCTCTAACAGCGGGCAATGGCCGCGGCGGCTTTTGTGGCGACGTTTTGGCAAATGTTTTACAGAGAGCAGGGCATAGCGTTAAGCGCGAATATTTAATAAATGATGTCGGCCGCCAGATTAAACAATTGGGAGACTCGATTACTGGCCATGGGAACACTTACCGGGGAGCTTATATAGAGGAATTAAAGAAAAGGGTAAAGACAAAAAATCCTTACAAGGCGGGGCAGGAAGCAGCGGCAATAATTTTACAGGAAATAATAAAGCCGAGCTTGAAAAAGGCAGGCATAAAATTTGATATTTGGTTTTTAGAAAGCTGGTTATACCGCAAAAAGCAAGTGGAGAAAACCCTGAAGTGGCTGGAGAAAAAGGGATATGCTTACAGAAAAGAAGGGGCATTGTGGTTTAAATCAACAGCGTTCGGAGACGATAAGGACAGAGTTTTAATAAAGTCCAACGGCGAAAAGACATATTTTGCCTCTGATATAGCCTATTTGAAGAATAAATTTAAAAGAGGCTTTAACAAACTGATTTTCCTTTGGGGAGCTGACCATTACGGCTATGTCAAGAGAATGCAGGCCGCTGTTGCGGTTCTGGGACACGGGAAAGAGCAGGCAGAATTTATCCTGATGCAGCT
This sequence comes from uncultured Candidatus Saccharibacteria bacterium, assembly GCA_964399945.1. Classification (GTDB taxonomy): domain Bacteria; phylum Patescibacteriota; class Minisyncoccia; order Minisyncoccales; family CG1-02-41-26; genus CAYNRT01. The sequence continues at coordinate 9,744 of CAYNRT010000007.1, forward strand.
TGTTAAGCTTTTTCGCGGAGGCAAGGAAGTGCGGATGTCAAAAAGAAAAGGAACCTATATTACTTTAGACGAAATAATAAATGAAATTGGGTTAGATGCAGCAAGGTTTTTCTTTTTAATGCGCAGCCCGGGCAACCATTTGAATTTTGATTTGGACTTGGCAAAAGAGCGTTCCGAGAAAAACCCTGTTTATTATGTGCAGTATGCTTATGCCCGCATCAGTAGTATTCTGCGCCGCGCTCCGGCAAAGATGCGCAACAGTGCTTTTGACAGCAGTTTTTTAAATAGTCCGGCAGAGCTGAAACTGATTAGGCAATTATTGAGATTCCCCGAGATTATTGAAGACACAGCAAAGGATTACCAGGCCCAGCGTCTGCCCCGCTATGCCTTGGAAACTGCCTCTTTTTTCCACCAATTCTATGACAAGTGCCGCATTTTAGGCGAGAAAAGCGAGATAAGCAGGGCGCGTTTGGCTTTAATTAAGGCGGCAAAGATTGTTTTGGAGAATGCGCTGGATTTAATGGGAATATCTGCGCCGGAAAAAATGTAATCTATGGAGAAGTCAGAAGCGAAGCGAAAATTGAATAATACCTATTTTCTTGTACGACATGGAAGCACAGTTTATCAAGAGGGCAGGAAAAAAATAATCTATCCTTGGCCTGAGCTCAAGCCGATTGTGCTTACGGAAAAAGGAATAAAACAGGCAAAGAAAGCGGGAGAAAGATTAAAAAAAGAAAAGGTTGATTTAATTTATTCTTCTGATATTCCGCGCGCCCGGCAGACAGCCGAGATTATAGCCAAGGAAATTAAAAGGGAGCCGAACTTTTCGCGTGCTTTGCGCGAGATTGATACAGGAATTTTCCAAGGAAAAGGAATAAAAAGCTATTGGCAGTTTCTTTTTTCTTCAAAAAACCCATTTTCTATAGCGCCTCCAAAAGGAGAAAGCTTAAAAGAATGTCAAAACAGAGTATTTTCTTTTTGGAGGAAGCTGGAGAGGGAATATAAAAGGAAAAAGATAATAATTGTTTCACACGGCGCTCCTTTATGGCTTTTAGAAGCAAAGATAAAAGGATGGAGCTGGAAAGAGGCAATGCAGCGGAAAAGTTCAGGTTATTGTTTGGACACAGGAGAGATTAGGGTAGTAAAAACCAGTTAAGGTTTTAACAACTTGCTAAGGGTTATTTTATAGGTTTATATATATGTATATGAATTTTATCCAAAACGAGCATAATATATTAGAGTTTTGGCGCAAGAACAAGATTTTTGAAAAGCTGCGCCGAAAAAACAAAGGTAAAAAGCGCTGGTCTTTTTTAGACGGTCCGATTACGGCGAATAATCCAATGGGCGTGCACCATGCTTGGGGAAGAACATATAAGGATTTATACCAGCGCTATAAGGCTATGCAGGGGTTTGATCAGCGCTTCCAAAATGGCTTTGACTGCCAAGGTCTTTGGGTTGAAGTAGAAGTGGAAAAAGAACTTGGCTTTAAAAGCAAAAAAGATATTGAGAAATATGGTATTGGCAAGTTTGTGGAAAAATGCAAGGAGCGGGTGCGCAAGTATTCTAAAATCCAGACAGAACAGTCAATTAGACTAGGGCAATGGATGGATTGGGAGAATTCTTATTATACAATGTCGGACGAAAACAATTATTCCATTTGGCACTTTTTGAAAAAATGCCACAGCAAGGGTTTTCTTTACAAGGGCAGGGATGTTGTGCCTTGGTGCCCTCGCTGCGGGACAGCTATTTCCCAGCATGAAATTCTTTCGGAAGAGTATAAGGAAATAACGCATCGGGCGGTTTTTTTCCGCCTTCCCGTGGCGGGTAAAAAAAAGACTTTTTTCTTAGCTTGGACAACTACTCCTTGGACTTTGCCGGCAAACGTTGCCTTGGCGGTCCATCCGGATTTAGATTATGTCGAAATTGAAGATTCTGAAGAGAACATATATATTCTGCTTAAAAGCAAATCAGATTTAATCAGCGGCGGGAAAATAATAAAGGAAATTAAAGGCAAAGACTTGGCTGGTTTGCGGTACGGAGGTTTGTTTGACGACACAGAAGCGGTAAAAAGCCTTGGACTACAAGAAGCAGAGGGATGGCATAAAGTTGTACTTTGGCAGGAAGTAACCGAAGAAGAAGGAACAGGCATAGTCCACATTGCTCCTGGCTGCGGCCAGGAAGATTTCCAGCTTGCTAAAGAGTTCGGTTTGCCGGTTATTAACCCTACAGATGATGAGAGCAGATACAAAAGCGGTTTTGACGCATTGAGCGGAGAATTTGTAGGCTCGGAGACGGTAAGAGAAAAAATATTCTCTGCCCTGCAGAGAAAGGGGCTGCTTTTTAAAGCTGAAGACTACAGGCACCGTTATCCCACTTGCTGGCGATGCAAAACAGAGCTTATCTTCCGCCTTGTCGACGAATGGTATATTAAAATGGACGCTTTAAGAAAGCCGTTGATGGAGAGCGCCAAAAAAGTGAAATGGGTGCCTTCTTTTGGCTTGGAAAGGGAATTGGACTGGCTGAAGAATATGAAGGACTGGCTGATTTCTAAAAAGCGCTATTGGGGTTTGGCTTTACCTATTTTTGAATGTGCAAAATGCGGAACCGTAGAGGTTATCGGCTCTAAAAAAGAATTAGAAGAAAAAGCTGTTGCAGGATGGGAGGAATTTGAAGGCAAATCGCCCCACCGGCCGTGGATAGATAAGGTTAAAATTAGATGCCCGCAGTGCGGAGAACTTGTTTCCCGCATTCCGGATGTTGGCAATCCTTGGCTGGATGCCGGGATTGTTCCTTTCTCAACAATCACTGAAAGCGGCAAAGCAAGCATTGGTAATTCGGAGGGTGCTGTGCCACCAAGTTATTTCCGCGGCGCAGAATATTGGCGCAAGTGGTTTCCAGCTGATTTTGTCTGCGAATCTTTTCCCGGCCAGTTCAAAAATTGGTTTTATTCTATTTTAGCCATGAGCCAGGTTTTGGAAGGTTGTCCGCCGAGCAAAACAATTTTCGGCTATGCTACGGTGGTAGATGAAAAGGGCGAAGAAATGCACAAGTCAAAAGGAAATGCTATTTGGTTTAATGAAGCTGTGGAGGAAATAGGGGCTGATGTGATGCGCTGGATGTATGCCCGGCAAAATCCAGCTTACAATTTAAGGTTTGGCTTTAATGTTGCCCGGGAGATAAAAAGGAAGCTTCTTGTTTTAGAAAATAGTTATAAGTTTTTTGAGACATATTCTTCAAAAAAGAATTTTTCTGATTTTTCATTAAAAATTAATCCCAGCAGCTTGTTAGACAAATGGGTTCTTTCACGCTTTAATTGCTTAATTAAAAAAGCTACAACCTGTTTGGATAATATTGAACCATCAAAAGCTGTTTTAGCCATTGAAGATTTCTTTATAAATGATTTGTCTTTATGGTATATCAGGCGGTCGCGGCGGCGCTTCCAAAATCCAAAAAGAGAGAAAGAGAAAAAAGAAGCAGAGCGGACACTTTATTCTGTTTTACTTGAACTGACAAAGCTTATTGCGCCAGTAATGCCTTTTTTTGCCGAACAAGCTTATCAAAAGCTAAGGGCTAATACTATGCCGGAATCCGTGCATTTATGTGATTGGCCTGAAGCGAACGATAAGCTTATTGATAAAGAGCTGGAAGAAAAAATGGATAAAGTGAGAATGATTGTTGGTAAAGCTTTGGCTAAAAGGACAGAAGCGGGCATTAAAGTGCGCCAGCCGCTTTCAAAACTGAAAATTAAGGGTAAAAGCGCAAAAGAAGTGGTTGAAAATTTAGAGTTGGCGGAGCTGGTAAAAGAAGAAATAAATGTTAAAGAAATTGTTTACGATGCAAAAATCAGCGGGGAGATTGAATTAGATTCTGAAATTACTTCAGAATTGGAAAAAGAAGGATGTTTAAGGGAGCTTATTCATCAAATCCAGGTTTTACGCAAAAAAGAAGGTTTATTGCCGAAAAACAAAATAAAAATTCATTATTGGATTGAAGGAAACAAAGAAACAATTGCTTGGATAAAAAATCTCCTTAAAGAAAACAAAGAAAAAATATTGAATGAAGTAAATTCAAAAGAATTGATAAGTCTTAATGAAGAAAATATTGTTGACAAAGCTCTTTCGGCTAAGATGGCCGTTAAGAAAGGAAAACTTTTATTATCCTTGGAAAAAGTAGAATAATTTAATATGTTTTTATTTGATTTTTTATTTGGCTTTTCTTCCTCAAAGTCTCGTGGTCGTCAGACAGACAAAACAGGGTTTTCTTTTAAAAAAGGAAAAGGGTTTTTTGGTAAGAAAGGATATTTATCTCGTGAGGAGCTTCGTTGGAAATTAATTAAAGATTCAGGTGAAATTCCCGGTTCCGGATGCTTTTATACAGAAGATCAAAGAATAAGGTTAGAAAAAGAATTGTTTGGAAAGGAATATGGCACCTATATTACTCAAGAAGAATTTAAAAAGCGCTTAGTAAGATTGGAAAAGGAAAAAGACGCGGCGCAGACAGAAAGAGAGAAAATAGAAATAGACAGAAGGATAAGGTACTTAAAGAAATTTCTATCGTTCTAGATAAATTAGATTTTGAAAAAATTTAGAGTAGCAAAGATGCGATTGCTTGACAACAATCAGAAACAATAAAAACAACTTATATGGCTTTTATTCGCTATAAAACAAAAGCGATTTTTTTGGAAAAAAAGGATAGAGGAGAAGCAGATAGAATGTTTACGGTTTTTAGTAAAGAATTTGGCAAATTAGACATCTTGGGGAAAGGGATTCGTCAAATAAAATCAAAACTTCGCTCGGGAGCGGATAATTTTTACTTTTCAGATATAGAATTTATTCAAGGGAAAGCTTATAAAACCTTAACTGAAGCAATATTGCTTGATAAATTCAGCAATATTGGAAAAGAGCTGCCGCGGTTGGAAGCAGCGGCTAAAATTGCTCAAGCTGCTACTATTCTTGTTCCTAAGGAGGAAAAAGACGAAAATGTTTGGCTTTTGCTTTTCAATGGGTTTAAACAGATTAATGACTTAGAACATTCAAAAGTTTTTTTGAATTTGCTCTGCCAATATTTTCTTTGGAATATGTTTTTTTTATTGGGACATAGTCCGGAATTGTGCCACTGCGCAGTTTGTGGCAGAAAGCTTTTTCCGGAAACATTTTTCTTTGTTCCTGAAGAGGGCGGGATAGTTTGTTGGCGATGCATAAAAACTATTGAAGAAAAAATAAAACAGCGCGGCGCGAATCAAAGCGGAAAAGGCGCCGAAGGAACACAGAAGAAGAAAAAAGAGTGTATTAGACAGATAAAAGTAGGGACGGTGAAAATAATTAAATTTTTTCTAAAAAATGAAATCTCACTTTTAAAGAGGTTAAAAATAGAAAAAGAAGATAAGGATAATTTAGAAGAAATAACTGATTTTTATTTAAACTTTTTAAAAAGAGAATACGGCGGCCTCTTGGCAATTAAAAACAAATAATTGTATAATAGCAGAAGAGGTGGAGTCTTAAAGTTAACAAGGATAAAAACAATTCTATGAGTAAAACGATATTAATTTTCTTTCTAATTGTTTTTGCTATTGTTGGCGCTATTGGTTTGTGGTATTGGCATAGCAACAGCTATTCTAAAGAAACCTTGAAGTTGGAAATATTAGGTCCGGAGAATGTCCAGGCCGGGCAGGAAATAGAATATTTGGTTAAACTTAAGAACAATGGCAAGGTACGCGCAGAAAATCCTGAGCTTATCTTTCAGGTTCCGGATAAGTCAATTTTAGAGGGACAGCCGAGCCGCAGAATTATCCAGAAAATAGAAGATATTTATCCGGGCGAGGAAAGATCATATTCTTTTAAGGCTCGTCTTTTTGGCAAAAAAAACGAAATATTAAAAGCCATGGCATGGTTGGATTATAATCCTAAAAATCTAAAGACGCGTTTTGAAGCAAAAACCAGTTTTAGCACTAAAATTAAGTTTGTTCCAATAACCTTTGAATTTGACTTGCCCTCAAAAACTGAAGCAAACAGCCAGATTGCCTTTTCTTTAAATTATTTTTCTAATATTGATTATCTTTTGGACAACCTTATAGTAAAAATTGAATATCCTGAAGGATTCTCTTTTGAAAGCGCTTCGCCTAAAGCGATAGATGAGGCCAACTGGTCGCTACCTTCTCTTTATAAGGCATCAGGCGGAAGGATAGAGATAAGGGGGATATTAGAAGGAAGAGAAGGGGAAGATAAAGTATTTAGGGCGCAGTTAGGTATAGTCAAAGACGGAAGCTTCTGGCTTTTAAAGGAAACCAGCCAGTCAGTAAAAATTACAGAATCTTCTCTCTATATTTCTACCCTTATTAACAACTCCCAGAATTATGTTGCTTCTGTAAATGATTTGCTTCATTATGAGATATTTTTCCGTAATATTGGCCGAGCGCCTCTTCAGAAAAAATTCCTTTTTGTTAAACTGAATGGTGATTTCTTTGATCTTTCCAGCTTAAAATCAGACAAAGGCGAATTTGGGCAAGGTGATAATACAATTCTTTGGGATTGGAAAAATGTGCCTCGCCTTAGATTTTTAGATGCTGGCGAGGAAGGCAAGGTAGAATTTTGGGTACGCTTAAAGAAGAACCCCGAAAGCCAGATTGAAAACCCAAAGATAAGCGTTGATGTGAACCTTGGCGGAACGGAAAAATTATTTGAAACAAAAGTAAATTCGCGGGTGGAATTAGGCCAGAAAGCCTATTTCCAGCAGGAATTTTTTGACAACAGAGGGCCTGTTCCGCCGCAGGCCGGGCATTCTACCCAGTATGTAATTTTATGGCAGGTGAAGAATTACTGGAATAAGTTGAAAAATGTAAAAGTTAAAGGGGTTTTGCCGGCGAATGTAAAGCCGACTGGGAAAATTTTCCCGGAGGAGGCGAAGTTTACTTATGATTCCTTGTCAAGGACTGTAATGTGGAACATTGGAGACGTAGAGCCTTGGAAGGGGATAAAAGATGAGCCGCTTACCTTGGCGTTCCAGGTTGAGCTTATTCCCGCCAGTTCGCAAAAAGGAATGCCCGCTAATCTGATAGGCCGTTCCGAAATAAGCGGCGAGGACGACTGGACATTTGAATCTGTTAAAAGCATGGCGGAAGGATGCAATACAACTTTGCCTGATGACGCTACAATAAGTTCTGGCGAGGGAATTGTGCGTTAGGCAAAATTCAATGGCATTTATCAACGCCTCGCTTGTAGCGGGGCGCTTTTAATGCCTTTAATTTCTAACAAAACTTCACCATTGACAAAAAAAGAATAATTTGTTATACCTTAGGTAATTTAGTAAATTAAAAAGTTAATAATAAAAGGAGGAAAGGAAATGAGAGAGATGATAAAAAAGGTGGCTAAGATGCTATTATATGTTTTTATTCCCCTTGTTAGTGGTATTCTAGCGGGGATAAAAACTAATTGTGTGCTTTCGTATTCGGTTGAGAAAAAAATACTACTGCCCGACCGAATAACTTTATCATCAAAGGTATTAAGGGTATGTGATATCAGCCAAGGAATAAGGGTTACGCGGCAACAATTTAAAGAAGTGCTGCGGACCCATAAGGTTTCTACCTTTTTTTATGCGTGCAAAAGAGATAGTGTCTCTTTTGTACGAAAGTATGCCGCCCAACTAGCAGGTGGCGGAGTTGTGTATTGTGTAGAAAAATATCAATATTTTTTTAGGGGACATCCGATTCCTTTAAGGAAGGTAAGTGAGAATTATTTACTATTTTCAGAAAAAGAAAACAAGGCCTGGTTCGCGGTTATAA
>CAYNRT010000008.1:0-17145 GCA_964399945.1 uncultured Candidatus Saccharibacteria bacterium
GCCAAAGCTGATCGCGGCACCGCTTAAAACCCTCTTCATTAAAGCTGAGATCCTGTCCGAAAGTCTTTTTTAGCAGGCCTCCTGTTAAGCCGGCTGCTTCACTTAAAGTGAAGGGTACAATTATGAAAAAGTCTTTTTTCATAATCTCCTGCTTTTGAATTAAATCCTGAATAAATTTCCGGTATTCTGCTGTCTGTAATTTCAACAACTCATTTTCCTGTTTTTCTTCCAGTTGCTTTAATTGGTCAAAATAGCCAGTGATGTTTAATTTTCTTGACTGGACAAGGATTTGACAAGAAAAATCAAGCGAATTAAGGAAGCTTTGAAATTGGTAAATAATTGCTTTCTGCTCTTCTTCAGACTTCAGCTCAAAGTTTATAGAAGAAACCAAAAGAATTCCGCGAAGAGAATTGTTTTTTAAAATGACGGCTCCGTCCTTAATGTTTTTAAATTCTAAGAATTGCTGGGAAGTTGAGGGAAACATATTTTTAGTAAATCTTTTTCATATTTATTCTTGAAGAAAGTTTTGCCAGTCGGCTTTTAGAAACAGCGGTTAGGTTTTCAGCGGCTTTGTCCAAAGGGTTTTCTTTTTTGGTTTCCAGTTTTCTTATAGGAACATTTTCTAATCTGATAATGTTTTTATCGCTTTGTTTTTGCCAAAACAATTTTTTAGGGGACAGGAAAAAACCAAAAAAGTCTAAAACAAGATCTCCCAGAGACACTCCATTAATACGCACCACAACAAAAGCGAAAACCAAAACAAACGACACAAGGACAAGAACGAAAAAAAGCGTTTTTGGAACAATATAGTATAAGAAAACCAAAAACATTCCAACTATACCCACTAAAGCCAGCTGTTTAAAAGTAAGGAAGTTGAATATTTTTGTTTCTCTTTCTAGAAACTTGGGTACTTTAAACTGCATATATTTTGCAGGTCTTTATTGTAAAATTATAACATAAGCCTGTTGAAAGAAAAAGGCAGCAGTAAAGCATCGGGCATTTTGTTTTTTTATATTTTCATTTACAGCGGTCAAAGCTTTTTATTGACAAAAATTTTTGTTATAATTTAAAAACAACAGGAATTCATTTTAGGAACAGGGTAAGGGTTAAACAATTGAAGGTTTTTACTTTTAAAACAAAAACCGAATCAATGAAAAGCAAAACATTTTCTATTTTCCATAAAAAAAGGCTTTTTCTTTTCGGAACACTTTTCAGTTTATTGATTCTTTTTTTTCCTCTTAGTTCTTTTGCCCAGCTTGGACTTATTGCGCGGGTTGTAGCAGGAGTGCCCATGGCTATTTTTTCTTTTTATTTTCAGCTGGTGGTCAGTGTTGGAGCAGGTATTGTTTGGTTATCTAATGTTATATTGAATTGGGCCATAAATAATCCAACAGGTTTTTCATATACTAATCCTTCCTCTAACCCGGTGATCCAAATAGGATGGACTTTGCTTAGAGATTTCACCAATATGATGTTTATTTTAGGGCTTTCCTATATTGGTTTGGCCACAGCGCTTAATACGGCAAAATTCAACACAAAAATTATTTTCGGAAAGATTATTATTGCCGCCCTGCTGATTAATTTCACGCCCGTGCTTTGCGGAGTTGTTGTAGACATTTCCAATATTGTTTCCAGATTTTTCTTAAGGAGCGCTAATTTTTCTCCATTCACCGAAGTGTTAAATGTTTACAAAGGAGGCCTGCTGCAGGCACTCTCAAACCTTACCAGCGTTAATGTCCTTTTAAAACTCGTTACTCTTATTGTTTATTCCTATATCAGCACGTTTGTTTTTCTGCTTTTTGCCATATTGTTTTTTATAAGGCCGATATTTATTTGGATGCTTGTTATTTTTTCGCCCGTTGCTTTATTCTTTATGGTTTTCCCAAGCACCAAGCGCAGTGTGTTTGACAAATGGCTGAGTGCTTTTATTGAATGGAGTATTATAGCAGTGCCGGCAGGCTTCTTCATTTATCTTTCCCAGCAAATACTTGCCAATATTGGCTCTTTTCAAACCTCTACACCCGGATTGTCTGATATGCCCGCTTTGGGAAAGATGATTACCGATTTAACACCTTATTTGGTGGCAACCGTTTTTATGCTTGGCGGCCTGTTTATCAGTCTTAAGATAAGCGCGGTTGGCGCCAAGGGAATAGTTTCTTTTGCCGCGGCAAGCGAAAAAAGGATGAGGGCTTCTGCATTTAAGAAAACATGGGGAGGGTTAAAAGGTTATGGAGCTGCTGTCGGAGGCGCGATAAGCGGCTTTTTGAGGCCGGAAGGCGGCGGCAGGGTTTCCGGCGCCTTGAAGGGAGCTTTTACCTGGGAAGGCAGGGAGAAATTTAGGCAAAAGAGCAGAGAAACAAAGAGAAAGAGTTTGGAATTCTTGGAGCGCCATCACTTAGCAAAGCCGGGAACAGCGGCGCTGTATATTCAAAGACAAAAGATAAGAGATGTGGCAGAAGAAGAAAAGAGACTGTTAGGGCTTACAGAAAGAGAAAGAAATAATATATTAAAGAGAATAAACGCGAAAAAGAGAAAAAATAAAGATGATCTAACTGCCGCTGCCGCCTTGCTGAGAATAAAAGCCAAAGATGGTTTTATTGAAGATGAATACAAAGGACTTGTTTCGCAAACACAGGAGGTATTGAATATGAAAGAAGTATTTAAGGCAAGACCAGATTGGATAGTTGATTTTGAGGGCCAGCGTGAAAGTATCGACTTCAGTGTAATTAAAAGTTTGGACAAAAAAGCTGTTAATAATATTGCCGAAAGAGGAAGCGATGAGTTAAAATCGCAAATTGTTAAAATGACAAAACAATTTAACAGTAAATTGCTTGACGAATATGCATCTTTGCGCAAAGAGGGCAAAGAGCATAAGGCTAAGAAATTACAAGAATTTATGCGGGAAATAGCGCGTCATCAAGAAGAAGGGCTTTTGCCGGAAGAGTAATTTGGTGGGTGGTTTGGTTTTATCGCGAAATAAAAACCAATTATTGCACAATAAAGATAATAATAAATTAGCAACAATGGTGAACGAAGAAACAAAAAAAGTATCTTCTGTTATAGGGCTGCCTGCTGATATGGGAGCAATCGCCTCTTTTTTAGCAGAAAAATATGACCTAAAAGAGGCTGACGAGACTATTGTAGACAGCCTGAGAAAAAAAGGCTTTTCCCCAGAAATGGAAATTGTTGATATAAGCGCCTCTTTTTTACGAGGAGAGATTTCTCAAAACGATTTGGCGGTTGAATTGCGGAAAAGGTTGAAGCTCAGCCAAATTAAAGCAGAAGCTCTTTCTAAAGATATAGGGCGTCGCTTGGACGCAGTGCCTCAATCTACTTCTTCTGAACGCAAAGGACGGAGAAGAGATATATACAGAGAACCCATAAATGAATAGAAGACCTTGTTTTAATTGACAAAGCGCAGAAAAATTTGTTATGCTGTAAAAGCCGCTTAGCGGTTTTGGTTTGTATTAAATTTAAAAACAAATTATGGACATAAAATCTTTATCTTCAGCAATCATGGAAATTACCGAAGAGAAAGGAATTCCTCGGGAAGAAGTTGTCAAGGTAATTGAAGCAGCGATTGCCTCCGCCTATAAAAAAGAGTACGGCAGAAAAAAGGAGAAATTTGAAGCCAAGCTCGACTTAAAGACTGGGAAAATGGAGTTTTGGCAGGTTATAAAAGTTGTTGATAAAAGCATGATTTTAAGCGAAGAAGAGGAAAAAGCTTTTGATAAGAAAAACAAGAAAACAGGAGGTGGAAAAGGCGCCAAGAGTGCTGAAGGCAAAGCCGGAGAGGAAGGAAAGATAAGATTTAACCCAGATAGGTTTATTCTTTTGGAGGAGGCAAGAAAAATAGATAAAACAATAAAACCGGGGGAAGACTTAAAAATGCCGGTAAAAGCAGAAACATCTTTTGGAAGAATTGCCGCCCAAACAGCTAAACAAGTAATAATACAAAAGATAAAGGAAATAGAAAAAGATATTATTCTAAAGGAGTATAAAGACAAAGAAGGCGAGGTGGTTTCCGGTATTGTGCAGCGCGTGGAAGGCGGATCAGTTTTTCTTGATATCGGTAAAACTTCTGCTATTCTGCCAAAATCAGAGCAGGTCCCCGGTGAGTTTTACAGGCCAGGTCAAAGGCTGAGGGTTTATGTTCTTAAAACAGAAGTTTCTCCTAAGGGTTTGGTTGTGATTGTTTCACGGGCTTATCCAAAATTAGTTTCAAAACTCTTTGAATTAGAGGTGCCCGAAATATCATCAGGGCAAGTAGAGATAAAAGCTATTGCCAGAGAGCCGGGCTCAAAAACAAAGATAGCTGTTTCTGCTTTAGAAGAAGGAATTGATCCTATTGGTTCTTTGGTTGGACAGAGAGGAACAAGGGTTCTGGAGGTGATAAATGAATTAGGCGGTGAGAAGATAGATATAATAGAATGGTCAGAAGATCCTGAAACTTACATTAAAAATGCACTTGGTCCGGCAAAAATCAATGAAGTGAAAATATTGCCCAAAAATACTGCCCAAGCTATAGTGGACAGCGATCAATTTTCGCTGGCTATTGGGAAAAACGGGCAGAATGTCCGCTTAGCGGCAAAACTTACTGGCTGGAAGATAGATGTGCTTTCTATGGATGACGGTCTTCTTGCGCAGAAAGATTCTGAGGAAGATGAAAGTGATTCCGATAGCCAAAAAGAGGAAGCTGAGAACAACGAGAAAAAAGAGAATGCCGAACCAGAAAAGAAAGCTTCTGGAAAGAAGTAAATCCTAATTATTGAATAAGCGCGTGCTATTGCCGATTTTATCGATAGGAAAACTTCACATTAAAGAGATCTTGTATTGTTTGGGCCGAAATATTCAATGCTTACTGGGAAATTTTTGCGCCGGCATGGTAAGCAGCGAAAGGATTTTCTGCAAACCTTACTTCAAAATGAAGATGGCATCCTCTTGGCCCTGCTGGAATAGTATGACCAGTGTGTCCAATGTAGCCTATAATATCTCCTTGGCTTATCTTCTGTCCGGGATAGACAGCGATCCGTGATAAATGTCCATAAAAAGTAATTGCACCATTTGGATGAAGAATACGTATATAATTTCCGGCTCGCGAATTATAGTTCACTTTCTGAATAACACCCGCAGCAGCAGCGAAGACAGGCTCTCCACAGCGGCCGTTGCTGAAATCAATAGCGTTAAACCAATGCAGTCCTTGAGTAACGCGGCAAGGTGATGGAATAGGACAGATGAAATAACTGTGCGAGAGGGGAATTTTCGCATAACGCAGGGAAGTTTTTGGCTTTTTAGCTCCTGGAATAACAAGGAAGTCGCCAACATAAATTTTACCTGAGGCAGATAAATTATTAGCTTCTATTATCTTAGCGATGCTTACTTTGTAAAGATGCGAAAGCTTGCTTAATGTATCTCCCGGGTTAACAACATGTAAAACTCCCGAAACAGGAAGAATAACCAATTTTTTGCCGGGAGAAATTAAAGAGCGCGATGAAAGGTTATTGGCCGAAAGGATTGTTTGTACAGATATGCCAAATTTTTTCGCTATGGAATTTATTGTGTCGCCCTTTTCAACGATATACTGCTCTATGCCTGTTCTTTTATTAGGCAGATCCAAGGAGGCAAGCACTTTTCCTGAAATTAAAAAAGGCGGCCCAAAGCCCTCCAAGAATATTCCATTTGCTGTTGTTGGTCCAAATACCCCTCTTTCATTTGTCTGTCGGGAAAAGAAATATTGTCCTTCATTAAAAACACTTTTTAGACTGAATAATTTTTTCTCTTTTTGGTACACAAAAAGAGCAGCAGCTGACAGAAAGATAAGCAAAGCAGCCCATAAAATTGTCATTATTCCGCTCCTCCTTTTATTTCTCCTAATATCCATATAAAATTTATACAGTCTTAGTTTAAGGCAGTAAACAAAAAAGTCAATATTATTTATCCACAATACTTAAATGGAAAAAGAAAAGATTAAAAAAATATGTCGGGAAATAGGGGTTTGTCCTCAAAAGAAACTCGGGCAAAACTTTTTAATTTCTGAAAAAATAGCGGCTGAAATCGTTGAAAGCGCGGGATTAAGCCAAAAAGACGCTGTTTTAGAGATAGGCGCGGGAACAGGCGCCCTTACAGCCTTTATGGTTGAAAAGGCAGGTTTTGTTGTTGCTGTGGAAAAAGACCGCCGATTATCTGAATTTTTAAGCGGAAGATTTAAGAAATATATTAAAAAAAAGAGAATTAATATTATAAACGGAGATATTTTATCCTCCGCTGTTTTAGAGAAAGCTTTATCGCTGTTTAAAGGATGGAAGGGATATAAAATAGTAAGCATCTTGCCTTATTCTTCAGCTTCACTGATTATCCAAAAGCTTTTATCTGTAGAAGATAGGCCGAAAGAAATGTTTTTAGTTGTCCAAAAAGAGCTTGCCGATAAAATATGTGCTTCCCCGCCGAAAGCGTCAAAGCTTTCTATCTTAGTCAAAACACAGGCCGAAGCAACACTTATTTTCAAGATAAGGCCTTCTGTCTTTTGGCCAAAACCAAAAGTTGATTCAGCTCTCTTAAGGCTTGCGCCTCTTAATCGTCCGCTTTCTCTCAGTTCTTTGTTCTTAACTTTTCTTGATGCAGGATTTAGCCAGCCAAGGAAACAATTAGCAGGCTTATTAAGCAAAAATTTAGGCGTTGAAAAAGATAAAATTGCTTTGTGGTTGAGAAAGAACCGGATACCGTTGCGGGCAAGACCGCAGAACCTTTATCTAAAGCAATGGATAAGCTTATTTAATAGTTTTTTAATAGATAAGAAAAAACTTTAATTTCCTGCAGTTTTTTGTAATGGGCAGTGGATGTGTTTTCTGGGTTTAATTTCTACTGGCGAATAGGTACTTCTCTAAATTTAAGCTAACAACGGTTTTCCACTGTTAATATTTCTTAGAACAATTTTGATAAATTCAAATATATGTATTATGATGTAGTTAGAACATTAATAATATAAAGGAAGGGAGGGAAAAATGGATCCGTATAATGAGATAGAAAGGCTTCTTCAAGAGAAAAGAGAGGAAGCTGAAAAAATGAAGATAAGGTCTTTTATATTTTATTTAATAGAAGATCAATATAATTATCAGAAGAGTATGTTGAGGCTCTACGACTTAATTGTCGTAATAGCCTCGCTCAAATTAGCATTAAAGTCTTTAAATTGAGGAGAGCTACTCTCCTCTTTTTGTTGCTACAATTAATCAATTGAATTAACTCCTATCTGTTTCTTGATTGATTATGGATTTTTCTTGAAATAAATTAATCCCATAATTTGTAAATATTATGTGTGCCCACAGAATGAAACCAAACTTCATTTTTAACCGCGAGTTCAAAAATAATCCGATATTTTCCGTCAATAGAAAAAGACCAAAAACCCTTAAGCGGACCTTTGAGTTTATGTGTTTTTAATCGTGGGTCAAAAGGATCTTTTCTAAAAATTTTTTCTTTTTGCTCAGCAACTTTTTTGACAGTTAGGGGTAGTTTGCGATATTCTCTTCCGAATTTACCGGAATAATAAATTTTCATAGAGATTTATCTCAACTCTTTTAAAGATTTTAACAAACGCCCCCTACCTGAAGATAGTTCTTGTCGGCTTTCAGCCAGTTCTTTTTGAATTTTTCCCTCTATCCACATTCGCAGAAGATGACGGAAGAATTCACTTTTACTTACATAATTTCCTTCTTCTACAAACTTTTCAACTAGTTCAGCCATTCCTTGTGATAAAGATAGATTAATTATTTTACGCATAGTTTTGTAATAATTTATATTACAATTAATTATACTTTATGAAAATTTTCTGTCAACTGAATGCTGGGAACTTACTCCTTTGGGAACAGGATATGAAATATTTCAATTTTTTAAGTCTTTCTAATGCAAGAATACTTTCCCCTATAATTTCCTTTAAGCTTGTTTCTATCATCTGGCAAAGAATTACAAAGCAAACTATATTTACTCCACCCCAACTTATCAGCAATTTCCTGCATTGCCGTTAAAACTATTTCTATAAATTTCTCAAGAGTTAAGCCGAGATATTCTTGGCAAGAGCTTATAATCTCCCTATTAGCGCCCTTAGCAAAGGATTTTTCCTTAAAGCGGTTAAGCACGTTTTCCTTTGTTAATTCGCTTATCTTTTTGGACGGCAAAACAAGAGTAGCGGCAACAATCAAGCCGGTTAAAGGGTCAACGCAGTAAAGGGCTTTTGCCATTAGGGTCTGCGGTTTAATACCATGGGCTTCGTTGTGCGTTAGTACTGCTTGACAAATTTCTTCCGGATAGCCGAGCTTTTTCAGTATTTCAGCCCCCGTCTTAGAATGAAGCTCCGGGCTGTTTTTTGTTTTTTCGTAGTCAATGTCATGAAGAAGTCCACAAGTTCCCCATTTTTCCTCATCTTCATTAAAATGTTTTGCTAAAGCTCGCATTGCCGCCTCTGCTGCTAAGCAATGCTTGATTAAATTTTCTGTTTGAATATTTTTTCTTAATAAATTTAACATTTCTTCTTTCATATTTTTATTTAAACTGCTTTAAAATTTTAAAATCTTCTTTTAATGTTTTTAGCATTAAAGGATTGTAAACAGCAACTGCTGGATGATAAAAAGGGATAATCTTAATATCTTGAAACAAGCTGGAAACACTGAAGATTTGCCCATGTATTTGACTGATGGGAGCGATTTTATCTTTTAAGCCGAATTTTTCCATAATAAATCTCATTGAATGGCGGCCCAAAAGACACAAAACTTTAGGTGATATAGCTTTTATTTGCCTTTCTAAGAAAGGGGCGCAGACATTTATTTCTTCAGGCAGAGGATCCCTGTTGTTCGGCGGCCTGTCTTTTAATAAGTTTGTTATATATACATCGCTTCTTTTAATGCCGATGCTATCCAACAACTCATCCAAAACCTGGCCTGCCCGGCCGCAGAACGGCCGTCCTTTTTTTGATTCCTGTTCACCAGGAGCTTCACCAATAAACATTATTTCTGCTTGATGATTTCCTTCGCCTATAACCGGGAGAACGCGGCTTTTATAAAGGGAGCACTTTTGACAGGCAATAACTTCTTCTTTTATGCTTTTAAGCTCTTTTTCGGCTTTTTCTCTGTTTTTGGCCATAGTTTTTGTTTAATTCCTTGATAAGCTCTTCAGCATTAATTCCATAAGCATGACAAATGCTTCCTATTTGCAGAGTTTCTGCTTCAATTTGGCGAAAAGGACAGAAAAGGCAGGGAAGCCCGAATTTATTTAGAATTTTTTCCGCTCCAGGCTCTTTTAAGATTTCTGCTAGTGTTGATTTTTTATTGAAAGCCATATTTATTATGTCTTTACTAATTACTTCCTGTTTGGTTGCTAAACGAATTTAGACAGCAATTCGGGTTTGAGAATCATTAGTATGCCCAATACCAAGAGAACAATTGCCGAAATTAACTTTATAACTTTCAAGTATTTGGCCGGCTCTTTGAATATCCGCATTGTGAAAACGGCCAAAAGGAAAACAATAAAGTCGTCCAGCATGTAGAAGAATATATATATAAAAATGTAGAAGTAATAATAGAGCTTTGGTAAGGATAATGGTGTTATGAGCTGGGCAAAAGCGGCCGGAAAGCCAAATGAGCAGGCTAATTCAATCAAATTAATGCCGGCAGCAACAGCGGCAACACCTAAAAGAGTTAAAGGAAGAGCGGCTTTAGCGCCGGCGAATGTCTGCATTTTTCCAAAAAGCGCTCTTTCTGTTTTAATCAAAAAAGATTCTTTCTTCCCCGGTTTTATTTGGCAGACTTTGCAAACTACACCGTAGAAATAATCTTTTAGCATAAAAACCGCAAAGGCAATTACTACTGCCCCAATGAGATATGTTATTAATTTTATTTTTTCTAAAACAAGAAAAAGGTTCAGCCAGGCGGCGATGAATATAAAATAGACAGCCCCGGAAACCAAGATAAAAGTGCCGCCAATAAGAAGCAGCCTTTTTTTTACTCCGCTGGCAATCAGAACAGACAAAAGAAAAATTAAAGCCGTCATCGCGCAGGCATTAAAGCCGTCAAGGGTTCCCAGAACAACAGACAAAACTATTGGCGGCATTTTAGAAAGCCCGATTGTTCCTACAAAAGGCAGGCGAACTTCTTTCTTAGGGCTGATTGGTTGGGCGCCTGATTTAAGCCTAATTATTTCTCTCTCCTTTTGCTTTTTTTCAGCCAAGCATTCTGTTAGGCAGTTTTTAATTCCTTCAGCTGTTTGCGGGGTAAAGCCGACAAAATATTTTTTGGCGATGAAGGTTATAGGCACCCATCCTTGTTCCTCTTTTTTTACCTGATATTTGTCATACCACTCTTTCAAAAGCTTGATGTTTTCTTTTTTGAAAACGCTGTGGCGCTTAATTTTTATATCCGGATACTCTTTTTTTAGTTTATCCAGAAAAGCTTGTTCTTGAGAACAATGGGGGCAGGTTGGGCTGAAAAAGAAAACAATTTCAGGCGCAGAGGAAGCTTTTAAGGCTTGTTCAGCTTTCAGTGTGATAAGTGGCGGAGAATCTTTTTCCTTCGTTGTGTCAACTGCAACTGCAGCGCCTGTTAAAAAAAGAAAAATTGCAGCAATAGCAAGTCCTGCTTTGAAAATGTTTTGTCTGTTTCTTTTTAGCTTCATTCCTTTAATAATTTTTTTAATTATAACTGATTATTCCTCCGCCTAAAACTTCGTCTTTGGAATAAAAAACAGCTGATTGCCCGGGCGCAGGCGCCATTAGCGGTTTTTTTAAAAGTATTTTAGCCTTTTTCCCTTTTATAGGAATAATTTGTGCTATTGTGGGTTTACTTAGCGGGCTGTAGCGTATTTTTATACCCGCTTTTATCGGCTTATCAGGCGTGCGGCCGGATATCCAGTTTACATTTTCTACCAACAAGCTGTTTTTCATTAAGTCTTTTTTTTGACGGCTTACAATTAAAATGTTTCTTTTTTTGTCTTTTTCTTTTACATACCAGGGGCCGCCCGCCAGCCCTATGCCTTTCCGCTGGCCTATTGTGTAAAAGCAGAGGCCGTTATGTTGGCCAATTATCTTTCCCCGTGCATCAATTATTTTGCCCGGTTTAGATGAGAGATATTTCTTAAAAAAGCCGCTCAACGATGTTTGGATGAAACATATTTCCTGCGACTCTGGGGCAGTTAAAGCGGGAAGGGCTAGTTTTTTTGCCAGTTCTTTAACTTTTTTCTTTGTAAGTTCGCCTACTGGGAACAAAACTTTTTTTAACTGGAACTGGCTTAATTGCCAGAGAAAATAGCTTTGATCTTTGCTTTTATCTTTGGCTCTTAATAGGTGGCAGACTGTTTTCTCTGTTTTATCTCTAAGTTCTAGTTTTCTCGCATAATGTCCAGTAGCTAGACAGTCAGCGCCCAAAGAACAAGCTTTTCTAAGAAGCAGGCCGAACTTAATTTTTTTATTGCAGACAACGCAGGGGTTAGGTGTGCGGCCAGTCTTGTATTCTGACAGGAAGTAATCAACCACTTCCCTTTTAAATTCTTTTTTTAAATCAAGAGAGTAAAAAGGAATATTAATGGCGCGGGCAGTTTGGCGCGCCTGCTGTTCAGCGCTCGGGGAACAGCACTTATTCCATTTTTCTGACTTTTTGCCCGGCGGAGCCCAAAACTTTATAAAAACCCCAAAAATATCAAATCCCTGTTTTTTCAACAGGGCGGCGGCCACCGAAGAGTCTATTCCGCCGGACATTGCCACAGCGATTTTTACCATATTTATTTCTTGTTAAATTTTTTCTTTTTCGCCTTTTGGTGGTGCAGACTCTCTTCCAGTTCAGTCCATTCTTTATGTCTTTTTTCTATTTCCTTTTTTTCTTTTTCCAGCTCTTTGTGTTTTTGACGCAGCTCTTCAGAGACAGGCTTGTTGTTTTTGCGGAGATAATCGTAAACAGCTTCCACTAAAGCATCAGCCGCCAAAACAGAACAGTGCATTTTAATAGGCGGCAGGCCACCCAGAGAATCAACAATTTTTCGGCGGTCAAAACTCAAAGCCTCTTTTATCGTTTTTCCTTTTATGAGGTCGGTCAAAACACTGCTGGAGGCGATGGCTGCCAGACAGCCATAGGTTTCAAATTTCACATCTTTTATAATATCTTCTCCTTTGCTGTTTTTAGCAACCTTAATATACAGCCACATTACATCTCCGCAGATCAAACTGCCGACCTTGCCGACACCGTCAGGATTCTTCATTTGGCCGGTGTTGTGGGGGTTCTGGAAGTGTTCAAACACTTTTTTTGAATAAAGCCCGCTTCTTTTCATAATTCTGCTTTGTTTGCTCTTAATTATTCTGTTTGAATGGTGAGATTTCTCTCAGCCGTTTTACTATCTTTGGCAGAACGGCCAAAACCTTTTCAATATCTTGCCGGGTTGTGTATTTCCCTAAAGAAAACCTTAATGAGCCATGCGCTTGTTCCGGCGTTAAGCCAATAGCTAAAAGCACATGCGACGGCCGAAGGCTTCTGGAGGAGCATGCAGAGCCGGTGGAAGCGGCAATTCCTTCCTGGTCTAAAGAAATGAGCATTGACTCTCCCTCAATACCGGGGATAGAAACATTAACATTGTTCGGCAGGCGGGACTCTTGCGGCCCGTTTAACTTGGCGCCTGGTATTTTTTGCAGCAGCCCTTTGATAAGCTTATCTCTTAAAGGTTTTATTCTTTTTGCTTCTTTTTCGCGCTCTTGGGCTGCTATTTGCACTGCTTCGGCAAAACCAATAATGGAAGCAGTGTTTTCTGTGCCCGGCCGCAGGCCCTGCTCCTGGCCCCCGCCGAAGATAACAGGTTCAAGAGGTGTGTTTTGGCGCACATATAGGGCGCCTATTCCTTTTGGGCCGTAAATTTTATGTCCGGATAAGGTCAGTAAATCAACACCAAGCTTTTTTACATCGCAATTAAGGTAATTAAAGGCCTGAACCGCATCTGTGTGGAAGTAAATTTTATGTCCTATTGAATGCTCTGCCTGTCCTATTAACTGGCTTATTTGTCCTATTGGCTGGATTGAGCCTATTTCATTATTGGCGTACATTACAGAAATTAAAACTGTGTTCTTTTTTATTGCTTTTTTTATATCCGAAAGATTGACCAGTCCTTTTTTATCTACGGGCAGGTAAGTTGTTTCAGCGCCTTCCTTTTCCAATTGGCGGCAAGGCTCTAAAACAGCATGGTGCTCAATTTGGCTGACAATAATGTGAGGGTTTTTTATTCCCTGCCGCTTAGCCGCTCTAACAATGCCGAGAATTGCGATATTGTTTGCTTCTGTGGCTGAACCGGTAAAAAAGACTTCTGAAGAGGAACAATTCAGAGAGGAGGCAATCTTTTCCCTTGCTTCTTCGATAGCTGTTTTTGCCTCTTGGCCAAAACTATGGATAGAAGAAGGATTGCCAAAATTGTTTTTTAGGAAGACCAGCATTTTCTTCAAAACCTTCGGTTCTATTGGCGTAGTTGCGGCGTAATCAAGGTATATATTTTTTTTAGCCATTTTTGCTTTGTTTTAATCGCTGTAATTCCAGTTTAATTGATTTTGCTTGTTTTTTCAATTAAAATCAAAAAAGCGGGGCATGGTGTAATTGGTTAACATTCACGCTTTGGGAGCGTGCGATTCCCGGTTCGAGTCCGGGTGCCCCGACAGTAAAAGTTAGGATAAGACAGGATATATTATATTCCAGAACTAACTAAGACTATTGATGCTTCTATCAATAGTTTATGAAATAAAAACATGAGTAAATTATTTGCTCTTCACGATTTACCAAAAGAAGAAAGGCCGAGGGAAAGATTAAAGAAGGTTGGCGTTGATAATTTATCTTTAACCGAACTTTTAGCCTTAATTATTGAAAAAGGTAGAAGAGGAGAAAATGTTTTAAATGTTGCCCAAAATTTAATTTCTCATTTTGGTAATTTGGCAAGAATGAGAGAAGCAAGCATTGAGGAGCTTCAGCAAGTACGAGGAATTGGTTTTGCTACCGCCTGTAAATTAAAGGCGGTTTTTAAATTAGGAGAGAAAATTCAAAATCAACCAATAAAATATAGCCAGAAAATTAATTCAGCTGAAGATGTTTTCAATTTACTTAAGAATGATTTAGGTCTAAGAAAGAAAGAACACTTCAAGGTTTTGTCTTTAGATTCTCGAAACAAACTAATCAGCATTGACGATGTTTCAATAGGTACAATTAATGCTAACCTTGTGCATCCGAGAGAAGTTTTTAAAACCGCTATTCAGAATTTAGCTAGCTCAATTATTGTTGTTCACAATCATCCTTCAGGAGATCCCGAACCGTCAGAAGCTGACTTGGAAACAACCAAGCGCCTTATTAAATCCGCTAAACTTCTTGATATTGATATTTTAGACCATATTATCATTACTAAAATCAAGTTCTTTAGTTTCAAGGAGAAAGGATTAATATGAAATTGACAAATTATGATATGTACGCTACAATGGACATATCATTTAATAAATCGGTATTAAAAATATGGCTAAAAAAATAGAAACAATTCTACCTGCTACTGAAGCAAGAAAAAACTTTTTTAAGATTATAAAGAAGATAGATAAGCCAAACCAATCTTATACCATTACTCTTGAAGGAAGACCTAAGGCGGTAATTTTATCCTTTGATGAGTACGACAGCTGGCTAGAAACGCTTGAGATTTTAAACGATTCTAAGTTGATGAATGAAATTAAACAAGCCGAAGAAGATTTTACTAAAGGAGAATATGTTCCTCTTGAAGAAGTCTTAAGAGAGGAAGGTTTTGTTTTAGCTGATAAACCGAGAAAAACGTATGGAATATCAAGTAATCTTAAGAAAAAAAGCTCGAAAAAGTTTAAAAGGAATAAGTAAAAGATACAGAGAAAGAATTTTAGTGGCATTAGTAGAATTGGGTAAAAACCCTTACTTAGGTAAAGCGCTAAAGGGAGATTTAGAAGAAAAGTTTTCGCTTCGCGTCTGGCCCTATAGAATTATTTACGAAATTTACAAGAAAAAGTTAGTGGTTTACGTTATCTCTATTGCCCACCGCCAAGGGGCGTATAGGTGAAAAATTGTTCTTTGTTCTAATGGGTATTAAAGCAGAAATATTATAAGGTGTTAAATTTAAAAATAAACTTGTATTTTTATGCCAGCCAATAAAATTGTTCCGAGGCTCCATCAAAGATATATAGTCAATACTGCTCAGAAAGCATTAGTTCAAAACGTATCTGCTTTTCTCTGTAATTTAACCTATACAGTTACTAAACAAGTTAACTTGCAAGGGTGTTACAAAGTTTATATTAATACCAAAGTATTAAAGCATTGTTACGATAAGCGTCCTGCATTTGAATATGATCTTATTATCAACAACATTCATAATATAGTAAGGTATCCGGATAAGATATACGAAAACAAAAAGAATAAAAGAGGAGATTATTGTTTTGTAAAAACGATTAAAAATGAAGAATGTTTATGTGTAGTAGAAAAGAGTGAACAACGACTTGAAGTAGTAACATTTTATCGAGTACCAAAAGAAAAATACCTAAACAGCTTTTCACTTGTGTGGAGCTGGAGGGACGACAAGTCCCCTCATCGTAGCACGTTGGATTCTGGCAAAAGCCAGCCTACTAATGCTCCGCAGTAGAGCCGATTTTCTGGCTTTCAGCTCCACACAAGTAAATCCGTTTAGGTATTTACATTAAAAGTATAGCAAGACCAACAAGATTGTCAATACCTAAAAAGTAGAAATTATTTGTTCTGATAACGGGAATTAGAAGAAGATTAGAATATAGTGATAAGATGCGAGAATTATGTTTAAAGAATAAAAATTTAATTTTTGAATAAATTACTGAATATAGTTAAATAAAGGCAAAATCATGGTCGTGTTAGATGAAAAATTTAAAGAATTTTCTGAAAATTGTCTTAAGTGGTCTGATAAAAAGCTTTTAGAGTTTAGAAAAGAACAAGTTCAATTCTTGTTTGCAGGAGAGGCGGGTAGTCAGAACCAAAAAGAAAGAGAAGCTTTAATTAGTTTGGCAGACAGAGAACTTGAGAGACGTTTCAAAAAAAGAACAGTAACTATAAGTATAATCGCTTTAACGATATCAATTATTTCAATATTGATATCAATTTTTACATAATGATTTATTTCATAATTCAAAAATCAAAACATAAAAGTGCTTTATGAATAGATATAAAACATTGCTAGTTGAAAAGACTAGAAGGTAATATAATAGAAAAGTTGTTAAAATATAAAACGTAAGAAATTTTCAGAAGATTAATAGATTAAACTAAACTCTAAATTAAAAATAAAAATGTTAAAGAATAACAAATATCAAAATTTATCAAAGACTTTTTGTGCTTTCTCTTTATTTTTTAGATTCAAAGACAAAAAATCAGCGTAAATTAAGAGAAGTAAACCTTAAAATGGTTGACGCTTGACAACTTGACAATCTTTTTTATTTGAGTATAATAGAAATAATATGAAACAAGAAAACTATATTTCCACTGCAGATTTAGCAAGGATTTTTAGTGTAACCAGGCAGGCAATTCAAAAGCGGCTAGTAAAGAATCCCAATATAAAAATCAAAAAGATTGGAAGTAGTTTTTTATATGAGATAGATTCGTTACCTTTCGAAATGAAAGAAAAGATTAAAAAAATTCAAAAAGAAACCGTGGAAAAAGTAATTGAAGCAAGTAAAAAAGGAAAAGAGGTTGATATAAAAAAAGAATTATGGAAAGCCGCTGATAAGTTAAGGGGTAATATTGATCCTTCCGAATATAAATACATTGTTTTGGGACTTATTTTTTTAAAGTATGTTTCCGACGCTTTTTATCAAAAGAAAAAGAAACTAACAAAAAATCTTGCTGGAGCATTATTTGTTCGTGATGAGGCCGCTAAAAATTATTATCTTAATCAAAAAGACCCTTATAAGGCTGAGGGTATTTTTTTTATTCCAGAAAAGGCCCGCTGGGAATTTTTACAATCTAAAGCGTCACAAGCTGATATCGGAAAATATATCGATGAAGCGATGGAAGAAATAGAAAAAGAGAATCCGGAACTAAAAGGAATTCTACCCAAAATTTATTCTGCAACCCCGCTTGATAGTTATGTTTTAAATGAATTGATTAATATTTTTTCTAAAAT
>CAYNRT010000009.1:0-8867 GCA_964399945.1 uncultured Candidatus Saccharibacteria bacterium
GTCGGCATCAGGATTTTGTTCAAAATAGGTTCGAATTTTGTCCAAAAGACACCGCATAAATCTCTTACTTTATAAGAATTTTGAGTAATTAGTATTTAACAGTTTGGAAAAACCTCGGACTTAGCCGGGGTTTTTGTTTGAACTACCAAAATTGCCAATAACGACTCTCTTGTTGGTCTTTTTTGCCGATTTATGATAAAATTATCAAGAGGACAAAAAAATACAGTATAGTTAAACATTTAAAAAGTTCCTCGGATATGTTTTTTTGGTCTTATTATATTATCATATTCATATTCGGAACAATTATAGGGAGTTTTTTAAGTTCCGTTTCTTTTCGCCTCAACAAAACTTTTAGTTTAGAAGTAAAAAAACATTCTTTTTGCCCAAAATGTCTGCACAGGCTTGGTTTTTTTGACCTTATTCCGCTCGTAAGCTTCATTCTCCTTAAAGGAAAATGCCGTTATTGCGGGGAAAAAATATCTTTGCGTTATCCGCTTATTGAAGCCGGAACAGGAATTGTTTTTGCGGCCTGTCTTCTTTTCGTCAGCGCTCAAAATATTTTTCTTATCGGTAGTTGGCATTCTTTCGCTGCGCTTTTGTACCTTTTATTAACTTCCTCTTTTTTAATTGTTGTTTTAGTAGCTGATTTAGAACAAGGTCTTATACCAAGCAATTTTGTTTATGGTGCGGTAGGAATATCTTTTTTATATAAAGCAGTTTTTAATCTTCGCCAGCCGGATATATTTCTAAAAACGCCTAATCTTTTTTACTCTCTGCTCGGCGGCTTAGGTGTTTTTGCATTTTTCTTCGCTTTATGGCTTGTTTCTAAAAGAAAGTGGATAGGTTTTGGTGATGTAGAGCTGGCTTTGTTTATCGGATTTTTCCTCGGGCCGACAAAAGCTTTTCTTGGTTTGTTCTGCGCCTTTATCTTAGGAGCTTTGATTGGTTTAGCTCTTAAGAAAAAAATGTCTGATAAAATACCTTTTGCTCCTTTTTTGATAACAGGCTTTTTTATAGCTGCGTTCTTGGGAGACAAGATAACTTCTTGGTATTTCAACCTGTTTTTTTAAAAATATGAAAAGCATTAAAAGAGGATTTACCATTCTTGAGTTTATCGTCATTATGGGCATTATCAGCACCTTGTCTGTTGTTCTTCTGGGTATTCAGCAAAGGGAAGAAAAGAAAATGAAGTTAGGCAAAACTGCCTTTACTTTTTTGCAGGATGTCAGAGAAGTTCAAGAAATGGCTATGTCGGCTGAAACAGCCGACTGCGGAGAGAATCCTGCTTCTTACAGCTTCGGCGTTTATCTTAACAAAACCCTGATGCCTTCTTCCTATCTGCTTTTTGTTGATTGCGATGGAGATCGACAAAAAAGTGCCGAAGATACGGTTATAAGGGAAGTACAAATAAAAAAAGGAGTAAATATTTTTTCAATTTCGCCGTCTCCCTTAAGCGTTGTTTTTTCTCCTCCGGATCCGCTTACTTTTATAAACGGCAGTGAAGAAGCGACTGAAGCGCAAATTATTTTTTCGCTTGCCGGAGACTCAACTAACAGGCGGATATTAAAGATAAATACCGCCGGACGCATAGAGATGAGCAAATAAGTATTATGAAAAAAGGGTTTACCATAATTGAAATAAGCATAGCAATGGCGGTTATGGCAGTCGGCCTAGTGGGCATTTATGCTTTAGTCCCCCGCGTTATTAAGACAATTTCCCTTAACAAAGACCGCTTTATAGCTTCGCAACTGGCCGCAGAGGGGCTAGAGCTTGTAAGAAACAAAAGAGATTCTAATTGGCTGGAGCAATCTGTTGCCAGCACAACTCCTTGGAATAGCGGCTTAACATCGTGTTCCAGCGGTTGCGAAGCGGACTATGATGATCTTTCTTTCACTTCTTACCAAGGAAGACTGCTTAAGCTTGATTCAAATGGCTTTTACAACTATGAAAGCGGCGAAGAGACAAAATTTAGGAGGAAAATAACAATAAACGCTGAAGAAGAAGACGTTTTAAGCGTTAAAGCGGAAGTTTTTTTGCCGACAGGCGGCAGTTTTTCTTTAGAGGAAAAGCTCTATAATTGGCGCTGAAGTTTATTAAAGCAAAGCGATGAGTAAAACAAAAAAGACAAAATACAAGACTGGCTTTACAATGGTTGAGCTTCTTGTTTCAATATCGCTCTTTTCGCTGGTGATAACTGCTCTTTTTAATCTTTTTAATTCTGCACTTTTAAGCCAAGAAAAAAGCTTGAATTCCATATATTTGCTTGATAGCGCTTCATTTTTGAGCGAACGCTTAAGCCGTTCTCTTAGGATGGCGCGAAAGGATGTTGAAGGGGTCTGCATTGCCGAAAAAGCCAATTTTGAACAAACGAGCAGCAGCAACATTAAATTCCTTAGCCACTCAGGAGAATGTTGGGAATTTTTTCTGCAAGACGGCGTTTTAATGGAAAAAAGAGGAAGTTCAACGCAAGCACTTAGCCCGGACAATATTACGGTGCAGAATTTAAATTTTCATTTATCTGGAGAAACGCAGGATGATTTTATCCAGCCGAAAGTTACAATTAGCTTTAAACTAAAGAATAATTACGGCTCATCTGAAGAAATAACCGTACAAACAACAGTTTCCCAGCGCCAAATAGATGCGGCCTATTAGTTTTAATACACAGCATTATGGTGCAGCCATATTTTAAAGAAAAGCAGAAAATAATTGTCCGATTTTTCCAAAGAGCGAAAAAAGGAGTTTCCCTATATTTTATTATGGTTGTGCTTTCAGTGCTTACAACAGGACTTCTTTCTCTTCTTTCTATTTCTTTGAGCCAAATAAAAATGGTTCGACTTTCTAGTGATTCTTTTAAAGCTTTTTATGGAACCGATAGTGGAATTGAACAATGTCTTTATCGTTTACGCAAACAAGGAAATTTTGAAAGTTTTTCTGGAGAAGTAGGCGGTGTTTCCTTTCAGGTTTCGGTTTCAACAACAACAGATGAAGTAATAGTTGTTTCAAAAGGATCCTTTAGAAAGACAAAAAGGGCGGTAAGGGCAGTTTATGAGTAATTTGTCCTATTAAAACAGAAATGTCCTATTAATTATTGTTTTACAGATTATTTTGTCCTATTAAATTAGTTTTATTTTATGACGGATAAAGAACAGGTAAAAAAAAGAATAGAAGCTTTGAAACGAGTAATAAATTATTATCGCTACCAATATCATGTTTTTGACAAACAAGAAATATCCGATGCGGCTCTAGACTCTCTTAAAAAAGAACTTTTTGATTTAGAACAGAAATATCCTGAATTTATAACACCTGATTCTCCTAGTCAAAGAGTGGGAGGAAAAGCACTGGATAAATTTAAGAAAATCCGCCATAAAACACCGATGTTGTCTTTTAATGACGCTTTTTCAAAAGAGGATGTTGAAAAGTGGGATAAAAGGATAAAGAAACTTTTAGATATAGACGAAAAAGAGTCTATTGAATACTTTTGCGAATTGAAATTTGATGGATTAGCAATAGAATTGAAATATGTAAAAGGTGTTTTAACAGAAGGCTCTACGCGCGGAGACGGAACAATAGGCGAGGACATAACTCAAAACCTTAAAACAATAGAATCTATTCCTTTAAAGGTTTTTCTAAACAAACTGGATCCCGAGCAGAGAAATAAAGAAATAATTGTTAGAGGAGAATGCCTTATTAGCAAAAAGGAATTTTTGAAGATAAACAAACAAAGGGAGGAAAAAGGATTGCCTCCTTATGCTAATCCGCGTAATATCGCGGCTGGTTCTGTTCGTCAGTTAGATCCAAAGATTACTGCCGAACGCCGGCTCATTGCTTATTTTTACGCTTTAGCTTCTGATTTAGGTCAAAAAACCCATCAGGAAGAACATAAAATTTTGAGGATGCTCGGTTTTAAGATTCACAATGATTCAAAAGTTTGCCGCGGGCTGGAGGAAGTTTTTAAATTTCACGATTTTTGGCAGGAAAAAAGAGATTCTTTGCCTTTTCAGATAGACGGAGTGGTGGTTCAAGTTAACGAAAACAAGCTTTTTAACACACTGGGCGCGGTAGGCAAGGCTCCGCGCGGAGCAATCGCCTACAAATTTCCTCTTCAGCAGGCAGAAACGATAGTTAGAGATATAAAAATACAAATAGGAAGGACGGGGGCGGCAACGCCAGTTGCAGTGTTGAAGCCTGTTGTTATTGGAGGGACAACAATTTCTAGCGCCACTCTCCATAACGCTGATGAAATAAAAAGACTGGGTTTAAAGATAGGAGACACAGTTATTGTCGGGCGAGCAGGTGATGTTATCCCTAAAGTGCTAAAAGTTTTAAAAAAAGCACGTTCTGGATCTGAAAAAACTTTTAAAATGCCTTCAATCTGCCCTTCCTGCGGAGCAAAGATGGTTAAACCCCAAGGAGAAGTTATTTGGCGGTGTCCGAATGCAAAATGTTCCCAAAGAAGGGAAAGGAACCTCTATCATTTTGTTTCAAAATCTGCTTTTGACATTGAAGGGCTTGGTCCTAAGATTGTCAAGCGTTTGCTTGAAAAGAATATAATCTCTGAACCAGCTGACTTATTTAAACTGCAAACTAAAGACCTTTTGCCTTTGGAGAGCTTTGCTGAAAAAGCAGCAGAAAATTTAATTAAAGCCATAAAGGCCAAGAAGCGCATTAGTTTTCAAAGGTTTATCTATGCTCTAGGCATTCCCGGTGTGGGCGAGGAAACAGCCGCTTTGCTTAGCCGGCGCTTTTCAAGCATTGAAAAGCTTGTTTCAGCAAATAAAGCCGAGCTGCAAGCCTTAAAAGACATTGGGCCGGAAACAAGCGAAGAAATTTATTCTTTTTTTCATTCGCCGCAAACAATAAGCGAGCTAAAGAAGCTTTTTGCCGCTGGAGTAAGGATTTCCTACCCAACAAAGAATCGAAAGGCTGCGAAGGAGTTTAGCGGAAAAAAGTTTGCTATAACAGGAATTCTTCAGTCTATGACAAGAGAAGAAGCAAAAGAAAAAATAGTTTCTCTGGGTGGGAAATGGGTCAATTCAATATCAGCCAAAACCGATTTTTTGGTAGTTGGTAAAAATCCCGGGTCAAAACTGATAAAGGCGCGGCAAGTCGGTATAAAAACAATTAGCGAGTCTGAATTTTTAAATATGCTGAAAAAAGTGGAATTAAAGAAATAAATTTATGTATTCAAGACCAATTTTAATAAGCGTGCTTTCAGTATTTTCATCTCTTTTTCTCGCCTTTGCCTTATTTTTCCGCATTTTACGTGCAGCTTTTTCTTTAAACCTTTCTATCACGGTTCTCTCGGCTGTGCTTGCTTGTGCAGCTTTTCTTGCCTTTAAAGCTGAATCTGTTTTCCGGGAAGTTTGGACTGATATTTTTTATCCGAAATTTTGCCAGACGGAACAAGCTTTAATTTTTTTAAAAAACCAGCTTTCTTGTTTGTCTGATATAAAAGAGTTTGTTAAGAAAACTGCTGGCGGCTTTAGTCAGATTTTTGAGGCGGATGCGGCTTTTGTTATCTTGAAGCCGAGAAAAACTGAAGCGGCTTTTGGTTTTCCCAAAAAGGAAGCTGAAAAGCTTGTCCGTATTGTTTTGAAAAATAATTTTATTTCTTTTCCTGGATTTCTTACAAAAAAGAAAGCGACTCTTCTGTTTAAGAAAGCAAGAGAGAAATTTTTACTGGAAGCGAAAGAAGAAAACAATGTTTCTGTTGGAGAAGAAGTAGGTGAGAATAGCGTAAAAGAGACGGAAGAAGCAGGTTTGTTTTGGAGTCAAATTGAAGCAGAAGTTTTAATTCCTGTTTTTTGCCAAAAGAAAGCAGTTGGCGCTCTTGTTTTGAGGAAAAAAAGCGGCAGCAGCCCTTTTGCTCTGTGGGAAGCGAGACTTGGCGAAAACTTTATCCAAGAAATAGGAATTTTTTTAGAGAACGCTTTGTTTTACACTCGCCAAACAGAGGAAAAAGAAGAATTGGAAAAATTTTACAAACTTGCTATTAATCGAGAGCTTAAAATGCACGAATTGAAGAAAGAAATTAGGCGCCTGAAAAAAGAAAAAGAGGAGCTTCAGCAAAAGATAAAAACCAAAAATTAAAGTAAGTTAATTTTTATGCGTTTAAGCAATCCCTTTAAAACATTATTGAAGTTTATTATCCCCGCTGTTTTTTTAAGTCTGGCGGGCATTGCTTCTATTTACAGCTCTTCTTCAGGGGAAAATGATTTTTCTGATTTTAAAAAACAGATTGTTTTTTTAATAGCAGCAATTACTTTATGCGCCGTTGCCGCTTTTTTAGATTTGCGTTTTTTAAAATCTAATTCAGCAGTTGCCGCTTCTTTTTACTTTTTTTCTCTTGCTTTGCTTATTGGTGTATTGGTTGTCGGCGAAGAGATTCATGGCGTAAAAGGGTGGTATAAAGCGGGTCCCCTTTCTTTTGATCCTATGCCGGTTGCTGTCATTTCTTTTATTGTAGTTTTAAGCAGATATTTTTCTTTAAAACACATAGAAACCAAGAGCTTTCGTACTATATTATTTTCTTTCTTTTATCTTCTTCCGCCTGTCTCTCTTATCTTTCTTCAGCCTGATTTGGGTTCCGCGGCAATAATTCTTGCTGTTTGGCTGGGTATTATTATTTTTTCAGGCTTGGATTTAAGGCAGTTCATTCTTATCTTTCTTGTTTTTGTTATTCTCTTTTCTTTGAGTTGGGCTTTTTGGCTGAAGCCATACCAAAAACAGAGAATACTCACCTTTATTAAGCCCGGTATTGATCCGCGCGGCGCATCTTGGAATGTCAATCAATCAAAAATCGCCATTGGCAGTGGCGGATTTTTGGGAAAAGGGCCTGGAAAAGGGTCGCAGATAAAATATGGTTTTCTTCCGGAAGCTAAAACAGACTTCATTTTTTCAGCTATTGCCGAGGAATATGGCTTCGCCGGGTCTGTTCTTGTTTTCGGTTTGATAAATTTTATTCTTTTTCAGCTAATTAAAACAGCTGTGGCTGCTAAAAGCAATTTTCTTCGCCTTTTTTCGGCAGGAGTTGCCTTTTGGGTTTTTTCTCAGTCCTTTATCAACATTACAATGTGTCTTGGAATTATGCCGGTAATAGGCGTTCCCCTGCCTTTTGTAAGCTATGGCGGCTCACAGCTGGTTTCGTTTTATTTGGGTTTGGGTGTCATTGCCTCTCTTTCAGCAAGGGAATAATGTTATTCAATAACTTGAACCCTATCTGCTAAAAACTTTGTTTTTCCTCCAATATCTTCAGCGGAAACAACAATGATTTTTTGACCGGGCTGTAGGCTTGAAAGTGTTGTTTTCTCCCTTTTAAAGATAAGCTTTCCCTCTCCTTTCTTTACCTCTTGAGGGGTTTTTTGAGGAACTTTAATTTTGTAATATTTTGTTGTTTTATTGACCAAGGCAGTTATGAGACAGTCCTTGGCAAGACTTGGATTAAGCTGTTGTTTTGCTTTAAAGATAATTTTATCTGTATTTATCTTTTCAATAATCCCTGTGTAAGAAAATGTGCCATGCACTTTCACGGTTTTAACACCTGTTTGCTTTCCACTTTCCGATGTTTTTTTATTCGGATAAATAAATCCTAATATCAAAAAAGCAGCTATCAGAATAATCAGTACTGAAAAAAACATTTTCAGCCACAAAGGAGTCTTTTGCAATTTCTCTTTAATCCTCTCCATAAGGCAGTAAGCCGTTTTTAATAGTTACTTACAGAAGGACAAACATAACTTGATTCTGTGCAGTGGCTTGTGCCGGGGGGGGTAGTGGTATAACCTGCTACTCCTGTAGTGTCGGCACAGTACCAGTAATTTGTTGATTTGGAGTTAAGTTGTGAATAAACGCATGCTGCATCATCGCTGGCATGAAAAGTTGGCTCTATCCCATCGGGATGATTATTAGCAACTTCATTACAAAGCTCTACCAGATCACTTATATTGTCACAAGGGCTTTGACTGTCATCAAGACTGGCATAGCTTCCCTCATTGGCATAAACATAAGTCATTACTGTCCTTATCTGCGATATAGCGGAAACGATTCTTGAATCTTTCGCTTTTTTCGTGGCGCCCGGGAAAGCCACCAGAACAACTGAGGCCAAAATGCCGATTATAGCGATAACTACAAGCAACTCTATTAAAGTGAAACCTTTTTTCATAATTTTTGTTTTGTCGCTCCGCCCAAATAAACAGGCGGAGCAAAAGCAAATAATTTAACTTATTGCGCTAATGACCTTTTATTTTAATTTATTTTTCATTCGCGCCGCGCTGCTTCGATTGAAGGGCGCGACTCGCCCCAATTATCTAATTTTCTTATTTTAACAGCGGCTTGTCAAGTTTAGAAGGCCATTCCTCCCATCCCTATTTTGAATAGGGGGATGAAAACTGCTACAGCGAGTATTCCCACTCCTATTCCCAACACGAGGATAAGAAGAGGCTCCAGTAAGCTTATAAGGTTGTCTGTCGTTCTTTCCGCTTCTTGGCGGTAAAAATTTACTACATCTTTCAAAGTCTCATCAATCCTGCCTGTTTCTTCGCCGGTAAGCACCATTTGAACAACAAACGGAGGAATGTATTTCGGATACCGTGAGAAGACAGAGCTTATCCGTTCTCCTTTGGCTACTTTTGTCTTTGTCTCACCTATAATTTTCTTATATATGTCATTTTCCATAATGCCCTCAACAATACCCAATGCCTGAGTAATGGGCAGGCCGGAAGCAATAAGCACAGATAAGTTTTCCGCAAGCATTGTAAGGTATATCTTTTGCTGTAAGGGCCCTATCAACGGAGCTCTTAGAAGAAAATTGTCAAAGGCTTTTTTCGCTTTTTTGCTTTTGGCTATGAAGCGCGGTGCAAAGAACATAGATA
>CAYNRT010000009.1:8967-16860 GCA_964399945.1 uncultured Candidatus Saccharibacteria bacterium
GTTGCCTCTCCTGATCGGATAACGCTTGTATAAAAGCGGTTGAATACTTTTGGGAAGAAAGCAAATGCTTGGCTTAAACTGCTTCCTCCTTCTATCTTTTCAGCTATAGTAAGCACTTTTTGCCGGAATTCTGCGTTGCTGGTTTGGGCGATTTGCGCCTTTAAGGCTTCTACCGGCGATATGCCGGACTTGAGCATTACGGCAAGCTGGCGGGTGAAAAAGGTTATGTCTTTGTCAGAGATTTTTTTAAGAGAGATATTTTTTGTAAGGACAGTTTCTTTTTCTGCTTCTTTTAAAGAGACAACAAAGAGCCCGTATTTCTCCAAAATATGAAGAGCTGTTTTATAGGAGGAAGCTTCTATTATTCCTTTGCGTTCTTTTCCTTCTTTGGTAATTGCTTTGTATTTAAAACGCATAAAAACCTCGAAACTTTAAGCTGATTTGGCAACCCTCATTATCTCTTCTAGAGAAGTAATTCCTCTTAGGGCTTTTAGAATGCCGTTTTCCTCCATTGAAATCATCCCTTGCGAACGCGCTTCCTTCAAAACCTCCTCTTCGCTGAATCTGCGGCTGATGATGGAAGACAAAGAAGGAGTCATTTCTATGGTTTCAAAAAGTCCGGTTCTTCCTGAATATCCTTT
Source organism: uncultured Candidatus Saccharibacteria bacterium (assembly GCA_964399945.1). Lineage (GTDB taxonomy): Bacteria > Patescibacteriota > Minisyncoccia > Minisyncoccales > CG1-02-41-26 > CAYNRT01. The sequence continues at coordinate 9,609 of CAYNRT010000009.1, forward strand.
GAATTTGCACTTTTCGCAGCCCTTTGGCCTATAAACGTAAAGCGGGTCTTTCAAATTCACTTTTTTTAAGGCATGCTGAGGAATATTTTTCATTTTTTCTAAAACATACTTTTTCTCATCGCCCTGTAGCTTAACTTTTTCTTTGCAGAAGGGGCAAAGAACTCTTGCCAAACGCTGGCTGATTATGGCGTTCAATGTTGGCGGAAGGAGGAATTTCTCCACCCCCATATCCACCAATCGCGGTATTACGCCCACTGCGCTTGTTGTGTGCAAGGTGGAAAGCACTAAGTGCCCGGTAAGCCCTGCATGCACGGCCAAAGCGGCTGTTTCCTGATCTCTTATCTCTCCAACCATAATAATATCCGGGTCTTGCCGAAGAATTTGGCGCAAACCAGCAGCAAAAGTATAATTTATATCCGGCCTTACTTGGGACTGGTTGACTCCCTCGATGAAATATTCTACAGGATCTTCAAGGGTGACAATATTTACAGCTTCTTTGTTTAATATCCTTAAGAGAGTATAGAGCGTTGTGCTTTTCCCCGAGCCTGTTGGACCGGTTGACAGTATCATTCCGTAAGGTTTTTTTACTGCTCGCTGGACAACATCTAGATCCCTGTCTTCAAACCCGAGATCAGGCAGAGTTTTCTTTCCTTCACCCGGATCAAGTATTCTAATGGCAACTTTTTCACCGAGAGTGGTCGGAAAAGTGGCTACTCGATAATCTATCTTTTTTCCCCCTATTTTTGTGGAGAATCTGCCGTCTTGAGGAATGCGCGTTTCATCAATCTTTAAATGGCTTAATATTTTTATTCTGGCGACAATGGCTGAATGCGCCGTTATTGGCAGAAAAAGGGAAGGATAAAGAATACCGTCCATCCTGTAGCGTATTTTCAGCCTGTCGGCAGAGGGTTCAATATGGATGTCCGAAGCTTTTCCTTCCACAGCCTGCCTCAGAATTACATCAACCATTTTTATAATCGGAGCCTCTTCAACCAATTTTTTGAACTTTTCTGAGCTAAGCGAATCTTCGGCTGCCGCTTTTTCAGCAGAGGCCTGTTTCTTCAGCGCTTTTAAGGCTATTTCCATTTCTTTGTCCGGAGACTGGTAAACTTCTATGTAGTGTTGGAAATCAGAAGGGGAAATGAGGAAAACTTTCGGCTTAAACTTTTCCTGCCGCGCCAAAAATTTTAGAGCCTCTTGCGCTTGAGTGTCTTCTGGGTAAACCATTCCAATTTCCAAAACGCCCTTCGCGGCGAATTTGAGAGGAACCATTTTATAAAATTCTACTGATTCGCGAGGCACAGCTTTTAGTGCCTCTTTGCTTATCTTTTCAGCTTTCCCCTTTTTAAGCGGAATTCCAAGAAATTCGCTTTTGAGCTGAAAAAGCTCTTCTTCGGAAATGAGTCCGGATTCTAATATCAATTCTTCGGGCTTCCTGCCGCTTTTTTCAGCTTCTTCCCGTAGTTCAAAAGCTTTTTCTTTGTTTAATATTTTTTTCTTCGCTAAAAATTGAATAAAATCCATAAGATTAAAACACTTTATTAAGACTTTACTTTTTCTCCTGTTCGCCCGAACTTTTTCCGCCGCTTTTCGCTTTGGCAGAAACAGGGCTGAAAGGGTTAGTCCGTCCCATTTCTTCGGGCTGCTGGACTTTTTCAAAAAGAATAAAATCTTTTATCAAAGGGCCTTTTAAGAAGTTAAAATCTACTTCCTTAATTCCGCTTTTTTCTGTTAATATCGGCATTTTTGCTTTTGGCGGAGGAGAAGAAAGGAAACGAGACAGCAAGATAAGGAGGGCAGCTATACCCAGTACAACGGAAAGATATTTTAAAACCTTGCTTTCTTGAACTTTGTTTAGCTCCATAGCTTTATTTAACAAAAGAATAAACGCTGAAAAGAATATTGATGTTTAAAAAAGTTTTGTCTCCCGGCTTTTCAATAAAAACCTTTTCTATCTCAATTAGGCGCGCCGAGCTTTCAATCTCTTTGATAAAACTGTAAAAAGCAGGAAAAGTTCCTTTCAGCCCGGCGTTGAAATAATGTTTTTTTACTCTTTCTTTTTTGGTTTCGCCGTTATTTTTTTTATCCTTTTCCTTTTCTTTTTGCAGAGCAAGATTCTGCTTAAAGTTTTCTAAAGAAAGCCCGCTTTTTTTTGCCGCTTCCTGTAGAATATTAAGCAGGTTGGCTACAGATATTTCTGCAGGAAAGGCAGAATTCACTTTTTCAAGCGAAACTTTATATTTTCCAAGTCTGTTTAATGTTTCTTGCGCTGACACCGCCCTGTTTTCCCTGTTTTCAATCTGCTTTTCAAGAGCAGCAATATCTTGTTTTGATGAAATATATTTTGAATATTGGGGAAACAGGAAGTAAACTGCAACTATAAAAGCCGCGAACAGCAATATTGGTATAAATATATCTTTTTTCATAATAACAATGCGGTTATAAAAAAGCTTTTCCTTTTTTAGAGGCCGGCAGGCTTTTTATTAACCTGCTTTTTGGTCAACATTCAGGGTTATGATAAATTCTACCCGGCCTCTCCGGTTTTTAAAAACATCAGCGACTTTTAAGCTTTTTATCTCTTTGCTTCTTTTAAAAACAACAATTTGTTCGCTTAAAGAACGAAAATTTAAAGCTTCGCCGCCAATTATAATCCTGTTTTCTGCCAAATCAACTTGCATTTTTTTGAGCATTATCTGCGGATGGCAGGATTTTTGAATAAAGCTTAAAACAGGAAACACTTCCTTCCGCTTTGCCTTTAGACGGGAAAATTCACGAATTTTTGCCACTGTAGAGAAAAGCTCCCGCTCTATTCTTGTACCGGCTTGCGCTTCAATCAGTTTTTGCCTGATTTCTTCTTTTTTTAAGGAAAGGGAAGCGTTTTGCGCTTTTAAGAAAAAAGAAAGCCCTATAGCGAGAAGGAGCAAGCAGATAGACGCTGGAAAAAGAACTTTAATGTAAAGCGGCGTTTTTTCTTTGGGCCGCGGCATTATTTTTATAAAACTGGGCTTCATTTTTTTATTTTTTTAAAAAATTATAGTTTCTAGAGCTTTGTATATATTATAAAATCCTTTTTCCTAAGATTCCAGACCTATAAGCCCCGCTCCCACGGCTATACTGAAAGAAGGCCCTATTTCTTTAAGTCTGTCTTTTAAGGGCGCAGGAAAGGACAAGGAGCTGAATGGGTTGGCGATGTGCACTTCTTTCTTTAGGGCAGCGCTTAAATATTCCGGCAGACCGAAAAGCGAGGAAGTTCCTCCGGCAAGGATAATGTCCGAAACCATCCTGCCCTCGCTCTGATAAAAGCTGCTGCATATTTTTTGGGCTTCAAAAATCAGCCCGTCAAGACAGGATGCTATAATTTTTGCGCTTTCTTTGCTTTCCGGATCCAAGCCGCGGGCTTTTTTTATCTTTTCAGCTTCACTGCGGCTGATTTTAAGCCCTGAGGCGAGAGCGTCAGTAATTCCTTGGCTGGAAATATCAAAACTGTAGCTTTTCTTCAGGCTTCCTTTATCAACAATGCTGATAGTGGTGCTTTGCCAGCCAATGTCAATAAGGCATACAGGGACGGAAGATTTTTCTTTAGGCAAAGAAGACCTGATTAAAGCGAAAACCTCAGCCTCCATGGCTTTTAGCTCTACTCTCGCCAGGCCGGCGAGCCGCTGGTAGGCAGCAAGAACTTTATTCGGCACAGCGGCTAAGAGAATTTTTAAAGCCACGCCGGGGAAAGTTTTCTTCTTTTCCAAAATTCTCCAGTCAAAACTTACTTCTGAAAGCGGCAGGGGAATATGATGCCGTGCTTCAAATTCCACTGCTTGCAAAACTTCTTCTTCATTCATTGGCGGCAGACTGAAGTTTGTGAAAAACGTAGAAAAGTCAGGAATAGAAAAAGCAGCCTTCCTTGTTTTCATGCCGGCTTTTTTAATTAAAGCCTGCAGGACAGACGGCGTTTTTTCTCCAAAAAATCCAAAAGGTCCGTTTTCACTGCTTTCAAGACTTTTAGAGAAAACAAACTCTGCATAATTCTCCAGTCTCTTTTTTGTGCCTCTTGCCGCGATTTCAACAATTTTAATAGAGGAAACGCCTATATCTACTCCCAAGCATCTTTTTTCCAAAAAATTAAGCAGCATATTTTATATTTTGTATTATTATAGCATAATAGAAATAATAAAAAAGTAAAAGGCGGGCAAGAGTTTTAGACAGCGGGTTGAAAGAGCGCTTTTTAATAAAACAGCAATATGTGTTTGCGCCTTTTTAAAAAAGCTGCGGAAAATCCTTTTCTCCAAGAAGCTCCGATAATTTTGAAAAAACTTTTCTTAGACGCTTTTTTCCCGCAGTATTGCCTTGCTTGCGGCAAGGAAGGTGATATTGTCTGTTCGGACTGCTTAAGCGTAATTGATGTTTCCGAGCGTCTGTTTTGCCCTTTCTGCGTTCATCCTGTTCCAGTAGAAAAGGGAAAGTGCTTTCGTCACCGCCAAATGAACTTAGACGGCCTTTTCGCGGTTGCTTCCTATCAGGATCCCCTTGTCCAGATTATGGTGAAAAAAATGAAATACGAGCCTTTTCTTAAAGAGCTTAAAAAACCTCTTTCGCAGCTGATAATAGCGCATTTTCTTTTAACAGAAAGTAAACTGCGGAAACAAAGTTTGCTTGTTCCTGTACCGCTGGCTAGCCGGAGCCGAAGAAAGAGAGGATTTAACCAAGCGGAAGAAATATGCCGCGAGCTTGCTGCTTTTTTCAGCGTGCCTGTTTTAAGCAAAGGACTGCTTAAGATAAAAGAAACCCCGAAGCAGGCGGGGTTGAATCGCGCAGACAGGATTTCCAATGTAAATGGAGTTTTTATGGCTGGCAGACCGGGAGCGGTAAAAGGAAAAAATGTTTATTTGGTTGACGATGTTTTTACAACTGGAGCGACAATGGAAGAGTGCGCCCGTGTTCTTAAGTCTGCTGGGGCAAAAGAAGTTTGGGGTGTTGCCGTGGCGCGTGAAGTTCTAAGCTGAGATTTTTCCACCTGTGTTTTTTGTGAGACCAAAAACCGAAGTGTGAAGTTTTTTTGCCTCTCCAGCGCCTAAGCCGCAGTAAGAAGCTCTTATTGTCCAGCGCACACCTGATTTCAAAGGATATTTGTCAATAATTTCAAGACTCCAAAGGTTTTCCTTTTTAATTTTCCGCTTGGCTTCCATAAGAAAATCAGCTAAGCTTTGTTCTTTTTTGAGCAAGACATTGGCGTCCAGAACAACCAATCTTTTTTTGAGCTCCTTTATAGAATGGCGGGTAGACGAAGCAGGCGGTTTGCCAAGAAGAGACGCTGTTTGGCTGATATCTATTTCAGCAAAATATGTATTTTCGCGGTGATTATTGAAACCAGGTTTAAGTTTATAAATAATACCTATCTTTTTTTCTCCTGATTCTATATCCCAGCAGGAAAAAGGGTTGGCGGCCGCAGGTTTTACTTCGGCGGGATTGTAAGCAATATCTTTTAAACCAATGGTTCTTAAAACTTTTTCCACATTTTTTCTGAATTCGTTGAGAGATTTTTTGCTGTTTGGAGATTGTTCCAGTATTCCGCAGACGCTTTTCTCAAAGTAAGAGCCGTTTTTCTCTCCAAAAACCTTGCCTATTTCAAAAATTTTTACCTGCCTTAAGTTTTTCTCCAAATATTTTTTTGCCTGCAAGAGCAAACCCGAAGCCGTTGACTGCCTTAATTCAGGCCACTCTTCATTTATTGAATTCTGCGTTTTTACGGTTTTTAGGCCGGAATAAGCGGTTTTTTCCGCTTCTCCTTCTTTGGTAAAAGGCAGGGAAAGAATTTCGTCAAAACCGGAAAAAGAGAGGATGTCCCTTATTCTCTCTTCTAAAATTATTCTTTTCGGAGTAATGTTTTCTGTAAAACTGAATTTTGGGGTTTGCTCAGAAGGAATTTTATTGTAGCCAAAGAGCCGTATTACTTCTTCAGCGAGGTCTTCAGGAATGGCAATATCTGTTCTTTCTGCCGAAGGGGTGACTATAGCTGAATTTCCTTTGGCGCGCACCGTAAAATCCAAGCGCCGCAGAATAGCTGCCGCTTCAAGAGGAGCTATTGGTGCCCCGGCTGTTTCAGCCGGCATGTTCAGATTGAATTTAATGCGCGGTGAGTGATGCTTTTTGGGATAATAATCAAAGAAAACGCTATCTGCCTTTCCGCCGCAGAAATCTAAAATCTTTGCGGTCAAAAAATTCATCGCCGTATCTATAACAGACGGACTCAAGTTTTTTTCAAGCCTTTTGCTTGCTTCAGTTGTTGTTCTTAAAGAGCGGGAGTTTTCTCTCACTATCCCGCTGTCGTAAACAGCCATTTCCAAAACTGCTGATTTTGTTTTTTCAGTTATTTTTGCCGCCGAGCCTCCAACAATTCCGGCAAGGGCGAGAATGTTTTTTTTATCGCGAATAACCAATTCGCCTCCTTGAAGCAAAAGGCGACTGCCGTCCAGTGTAGTTATTTCTCCTTTTTCTTTATTTACAGCCCAAGATAATCCGCCACTGATTTTTTCGGCATCCAGCAGGTGTGAAGGCTGGCCGGTCATAATCATTACATAATTTGAAAGGTCTACCAAAAGGCTTGAGGGCTTAAGCCCGTAAAACTTTAAGAAAGTTTTCAGCCATTCAGGCGATTCGCCGTTGCTTAAGCCGGACAGGCGCACCGCGCGGATTCTTTTTACCTCTTTTTCTGCTTCTACTGTTATCTCCAAGGGCGGGAGGTTTTCCAGCGTTTTTAAAGGAGTGAACCGCGGCGGCTTGAACGGCAGTTTGTAGTAAGCGGCGATTTCTTTTGCCAACCCAAAAACAGATAAGCAGTCTGGACGGTTTTGCCTTACTTCTAAACTAATGAGCCAATCCTTTTTTCCCCTCCAGCGCGTTTCTTCTAGTCCGTCCATCATAAAACCGATTAAGGTAAGAGCTTCTCCTACCTTTTTCGGCTTTGCTTTAATACCGGGGACAAGTTCTTTAATTTGGCTGTATAATATTTTCATTTTCGTAATATTTATAAGCAATGGCGCCGCCCAGCAATGCCCTGATGTCGCTGATGCCATATTTTGCCATTACCCATCTGTCTAAGCCGAGACCAAAAGCAAACCCTTTCCATTTGTTGCTGTCTATGCCGGCCGCTTTCAGCACATAGGGATGTATAATGCCGGCGCCGCCCATTTCTATCCAACCGACTCCCTTGCAGAGAGAACAGCCTTTGCCGCGGCAGCGAAAGCACTTCATATCCGGG
>CAYNRT010000010.1:0-15891 GCA_964399945.1 uncultured Candidatus Saccharibacteria bacterium
GAAATTTGGCGGAGGGGACAGGATTCGAACCTGCAAGGGCTAATGCCCGCCGGTTCTCCAAACCGGTGCCTTGCCATTCGGCGCACCCCTCCATATCTCTACATCAATTTTCCTCTTTCTTTCTCTCCCGAAACTGCTTCTCTAAAATATCTGCGCTAAGAACATTGCATAAAAAAGCGGCAAATTGTCTCCTGTTCCTATCCTCGTGCGGTATTGTTAACACATACTCTTTAAGTTCTCTTGAAGAAAGCTCGCCCCTTTTAAGCTTCAGCCACATGTCCTTGTCCTTTTTCACAAGCGCGTTTACATCCAATTTTGGCTCTATAAGATGAATTGACTTTTCCTTTCCTTCCTCTTCCGCCTTCTGCAGTTTGGCAATCTCCTTCCTAAATTCAGCCATTTCTTTCTCCTGCTTCTCGCGATACTCCTTCGCTTGCGCCTCTAAATCCATTTCCGCTCCCAGGCGATTGCCGATAAAAGCGGCGAATGTCAGCCGATGCACATCGTCCCTGTTTATGCTTGAGCGGTATTTTCTATACTCTTCCAAACTAAGCTTTTTATCTTTAAATGCCTGCCAAATCTTCTTATCTTCCTCGGTTAAACTATCAATACTTAAAGCAGGAAAACCAGACGCTTCCGCAAAATTAACTGACTCAAGTTCACCTTTTTCTTCTTTTTCTTTTATCTCTCCCATTTCCCGCCTGAATTGCTCCATAGTCATTTCTTTCTTTACACTTTCTTCTTGTTGGTTACTAAACTTTTTCCTTTTCTCTACGTTTTCCATATTACTTTTTTCTGTAAAAGCCATATATTTTTTTATACATTTATTGCCTTTAACGCCTTAATCCTTTCCTCCACAGGCGGGTGCGTCATAAAAAGCTTCGTGAACCAACTGCGCCTCTGCCTGCCTTTAAACGGCGAAGCAATAAACAAGTGGGCTGTGGAATTGGAAGCTCTTCTCATCGGCGCAGGGTCGGCGCTTATCTTTGCCAGAGCACGCGCCAATCCCTCGGGATAGCGGGTCAGCAAAACGCCGGAGGCATCAGCCAAAAATTCTCTTTTGCGCGAAATCGCTAGCTGCACTATTGTCGCCGCTAAGGGAGCTAAAATGGCGGCAATAATCCCTAAAACAAGCAGAAGCACTCCATTAGAATTTTCCGAATCGCGCCGTCCCCCTATGCCGCCCCAAAAGCTAAAGCGCAGGAACAAATTAGCAGCCGCAGCTATAATGCCCGCCAAAACCACCACCATTGTCTGCAAAAGCATATCCTTGTTTTTAATGTGGGAAAGCTCATGGGCAATAACTCCCTCCAGCTCGCTTCTGTTCAACTTTTCCAACAAGCCCTTGGTTATCGCTACTGCGGCATGTTTTTCATTTCTCCCTGTTGCAAAAGCATTAGGCTGCTCTTCATTTAAAATATATACCTTCGGCAGAGGAATTCCGGCTGTAAGGCAAAGATTTTCCACAATGCGATAAAGCTCCGGGTTGTCTTTCTTTTCAATGGGCTTAGCCCTCACCGCTGACAGCACTATTTTATCAGAAAACCAATAAGAGGCAAGGCTTGTAGCCAAGCTAAACACTATTGCTATAATCAGAATAACAGGGCTGTTTAGGAGGTAGCTGAAAAGCCATCCTAGAACGATAACAAGAACAAGGAAAACGCTGAGCAAAAGCCATGTTTTTCTAATGTTTGAATCAACTTGCAAATAGAGAGACATAGGTTCGCCAATTATTAACCGCTAAACTGATTTCAGAATTAAAAACTAACTTTTGGCGCTGACCTTGTTTCTTCTTCGTCAACTTCAAAAAGTTCCATTTTCTTGAAGCGGAACAACCGGGCGACTATATTAGAGGGAAAGCTCTCAATTTTAATATTCAAATCGCGCACATTGCTGTTGTAAAAACGGCGAGCGGCTTGAATCTTGTCCTCTGTATCGCGAAGCTCCCTTTGCAGCTCCAAAAAATTGGCTGACGCTTTTAATTCAGGGTAATTTTCCGAAATGGCAAAAAGGGTTTTCAAAGCTCCTGCTAAGGCATTTTCGGCAGCCGCTTTCTGCTCTGTTCCCTGTGCGCCCATTGCCCGCGCGCGGGCTTCAGATACTTTTTCAAAAACTCCTTTCTCGTGAGCAGCGTATGCTTTAACCGCCGCCAGCAGATTGGGGATTAAGTTATATCTCCTTTTCAGTTGAACGTCAATATCCGACCACGCTTCTTTAGCCCGATTTTTCCTTTTAACTAAACCGTTGTAAGCGCTTACAAACCAAAAAATTAAAATGGCAGCTACAATTAAAACTAAATAAATAATTTGCATATTTTTGTTTCTTATAATTAATTTACTTAAATTTTTTTAATGCGGCAAGACAGAGATTATTTTAGTTAGTCCTGAATAACGAGTCAGAAACTTATACTTCAAAAGCTTCAGCAACACTAAAAAATCTTCCAATTCTGACTTAAACCCTTCCGGCCCATTGAAAATCTCTTTTCCCTCTTCTATTAAGGCGCTAAAGCAATTATTAATTGTTTCATAGTTTCCTTTGCGTCTTGAATAATCAATAATCTTTTTAAACTCTCCCCTATCTAACCAAATCCCCCCGCACAAAGCGCAAACATCTACAATTATCTTAGAATCCCCGTATTCTGCCGCATAAAGAGGTACTGCGCATTTTGGACAGACCTTAAGGCCACGGCTTACCTTAAATTCTAATTCTTTATTCCATAAATCAATATCAATCCATTTTAAAAATTTGTCTTTTTCGTCTTTCGCCAGCCGCAATTCGTCATAATCAAACCAAAGTCCTAAACATTTCGGGCAATAATCCACTTCTACTCCATAAAAGATTGTTGTTTCCATCCTATCGGAGCAAAGGGGGCAAATAGCTTTATTCTTGTTTGTATCTTTACCTTTTTTCATAACAGTTGTTTTTTGGGACGGCGCCAGACTTATAACCGTATTGTTTTCCAATAAATTAATCTGCTGACAATAATCCGCCTACAGCCCCATAATAGCATAATAAAAATTAAACTAAACCTCAATAATTACCGGCAGTATCATAGGCCTTCTTTGGGTTTTATAGAAAAGGAAGCTTCCTATCTTTTCTTTAATTTCCTCTTTTATATAACTCCAATTAACCGCCCTGCCACTTGAAGCCGCCTGATTAACAATCCTAATAACCCGTTTTCTTGTCTCTTTAAGAAGGTCTTGTGATTCCCTTAAATAAACAAAACCTCTTGATATTATATCAGGCGAACCTTTTATTCTGCCTTCCTGCCGATCAACCACGCTGATAACAACAAACATTCCATCTTTTGCCAAAGCCTGCCTGTCTCTTAAAACGATTTCCCCGACATCTCCTATTCCCAATCCGTCAACCATAATAAAGTTTGCTTGAATAGATTGTTTAGTAAGAGCAATTTTGTTTGCATCAATTTCAACAACCTTGCCGTTTTCAGCAATAATAATATTTTTTTTAGGGACTCCTTCCTCCTCCGCTAATTCCGCATGCTTCACAAGCATAGAATAATGCCCGTGAACAGGCATAAAAAATTCAGGCTTCATAATATTAATCATCTGCTTCAACTCTTCCTGCTTCGCATGGCCGGAAGCGTGAATGTCCATCATCTTGTAATGAAACACATTTGCTCCTTGCCGATAAAATTCATCTTTGAGCGCTTGAACGCTTCTTTCGTTTCCAGGAATCACAGAAGAAGAAAAAATTACTGTATCTCCTTTTTTAATTTTTATATATTTGTGTTCGCGATTAACAATTTTCATAAATACTGCTTTCTCTTCAGCCTGAGCGCCGGTACAAATAACAGTAATCTGGTTTTCTGGATAATTCCTTATATCTTTGCTTTGGATTATAGTGCCTTTTTTTATGCAAAGCCTTTTTAAGCTGCGGGCTATTTCAACATTGCTCCTCAAACTTCTTCCTTCTATAGCTACTTTTCTGTTGTATTTCTCCGATAAAGTAATTATCTGCTGTATTCTGTTCAAAAGAGAGGCAAAAGACCCAGCTATTATTCTGCCCTTGGCCTTTTTAAATATTTTATTAAGGTTTTTAAATATTTTCTCTTCAGACAAAGAGCGTCCCTCCTCTTCCGCTCCGGTAGAATCAGACATTAGTAAGCGCACCTTGCGCTTGGCAATATTTCTGAGCCGCTTAAAATCTGTTGGCAGATCATTAACTGGCGACTCGTCAAACTTGAAGTCAGAAGTATGCACTATATTCCCAGCGGGCGTACTGATAAAAAGAGCTAAATTATCCGGAATGCTGTGGTTAAGATGAAAAAACTCCACCTTAAAAGGGCCTGTTTCAATTACTGAGCCGTCTTTAACTTCTTCTATGTCAAGAGTCGGCTGGGCAGGAAAATCTTCTTGTCTCTTTAATATCATTCTTTTCGTAAGAGCACCCGCATACATCGGCACAGCGCCAATTCGCGGAACAATATAGGGAACTGCGCCTATGTGGTCATAATGGCCGTGCGTAAAAACAACGCCCAAAATGTCATTTTTTCTGTCTTTCAGAAAAGAGCTATTAGGAATCAGGCAGTCAATTCCGGGCATATCTTCAGTTGGGAAACCCATGCCCATATCAATAACCAATATTTTCCCTTGGCATTCCAAAAGAGTCATATTGCATCCGATCTCACTTAATCCCCCCATTGGAATAAGGTTCACTTTTCTCAGAATGTCTTTTTTGGTTTTAGGAACGACCCTATGTTTTTGTTTTTTTAGCGCCATAACAAAGAAATATAAATACTGCTGTGAAATAGAACTTAAATTTAATTGAAAACGCTTTATTTCCGCCGCAATACTGAATTTACATGCCTGCCCCGCATAAAATTTTTAATATTGGACAATGTCACTTTTAAGATTCTTTCCAAGGCTTCCTTGCTGTTAAAGGCATTGTGCGGAGTAATAAGCACATTCGGCTCATCCATAAGAATATGGTTTACAAGGGCAGTTTTGGGATCGCAAGACTTTTTAATAAAAGAAGCAGTAAGTATTTCTCTTTCCTCTTTAATAAAACACTCCTCCTCTAAAACATCCAGTCCTAGAGCGCTGAATGTCCCATTCCTTATACCCTCCAAAAGGGCAGCTGTTTCGCAAACGCCTCCCCGGGCAGTGTTTATTAAAATTGCTCCCTTTTTAAACATTTTTAAGACACGCTTATTTATTAAATGATGCGTTTGTTTATTGTAGGGAACATGAAGGCTCACAATATCTGAAGCGCTTAAAAGCTTCTCAAAAGGCACATAATTAAACCCGAGCTTCTTAGCCAGCGCCTTGTTCTCTTTGATATCATAAGCTAAAACTTTCATACCAAACCCTTTTGCTATCTTCACAACGCACTTACCAATGCTGCCAACCCCTACTATTCCTATTGTCTTTCCTTTAAGGTCAAAACCTGTAAGGCCTTTAGGGCTAAAAATGCCTTTTTTTATCCTTTCATTGGAAAGGCATATCTTTCTGGAAAGAGACAAGATAAGGGCAAAAGTATGTTCAGCAACAGTGTTCTCGCCGTAGTTTGGGACATTTGAAACTAATATGCCTTTTTTTTGACAAGCATTCAAATCAATATGATCAAACCCTGTTGAACGGGTCGCTATATATTTCAAGCGCGGCAAGGAGGCAATAATTTTCTCATTTAGCCGAGAATAGATAAAAGTTGAAATAATTTCAGCATCAGCCGCTTTTTTGGCAGTACGCAAAGAAAGCTTGGACTTAAAAAACTCCAACTTACACCCTTTAAGCTTTTCTTTTATATATCTTTCTTCCCATCTTTCTGTTTCAAAAAAAGAAATTTTCATGGTTTTGAATCGAATAAATTCCGTTTATGCCGCGGGTGGGAGTTGAACCCACACAGAGTTGCCTCTACCAGCTCCTGAAGCTGGCGCGTCTGCCAGTTCCGCCACCGCGGCAAACCAAAATTAAACTTTTTATCTGCTTCATAAGGAGCTTTTTTTCCACTTCCGTTTCGTCTTTAAATACCATTTTTCTATACTAGAGAACCTCTTAGCCGGTTCAACCACTTTTTTTGTTTCATACCCCTTGATTTTTGGCGAAAGAAAATAGAAAAAGTCGCCTCTTACCAAGAACAACGCCGGGCAGTCTTTTAAAAGAATTTCCTGCAAATCTTCCAGGTGTTTTTGCCGTTCTTCTCGATTGGCTGCGGAACGAACTGCCTCCATAAGACGATCGGCCTCTTTTGAAGTGTAAGAAGTAATGTTAAGGCCGGGATAATCCTTTTGGGAAGAATGCCAAAATGAAAAGGGGTCTAATAATAAGCCGAAGGCGTTTCCGAAAAGAAGCGTTTGATAATTCCTCTCGGCCAAAATCTCCGTTTGCAATTCGCTGAATGCTTTTGTTTCTATCGATACTTTCACCCCTACATTCTCTAACTGCTCCTTAATCTTTTCTGCTAATTCTTTTAAGGGAAACTTGTTTAATGTTGTAATGACAAGCTGCAGAGGAATGACTTCTTCGGGCGACTCATGGCATATCTCATTAAGCTTTCTTCGTGTTGCTTTGCCTACTAATCCTGTCCCTTTTTTTAAACCGCTCGGTTTTAAAATTTCAGCAGCATATTTTTCTTGAAAACGAATTACAGCTGCTTTTGTTTTTTGCCCGAAATAACCGCTTACTGTCCCCTCTGGATAAATACTTTTATCCCGAGCAAGACATTTTTGCAATTCTTTTACCTCGGAGCCGCGGCTTCCTTTTTTAAGCCGACTCTTAAAAAGCGACGATTTCTTCTTAATAATTTTTCTGCGCCATCCTGTTTCAGGATCAACAGTAAAACCTTCTTTGTCGAGAAGCTCTTTGGCCTTTTCCAAATCAAAGGAAAATCGAATAGAAGGCTCTTTCAGGCCGTAATACTTGTATAAAAGAGGAGATTCCATTGCCTCTCCCTGCCCGGCAAATACCTCTTTAATAATTTCATCACGATTAATTGCCCAGTTAAGCGCCTTTCTCACATTTGCATTTAAGTTTTTAGACTGTTTAAGGTTAAAAAACAAAGCAAAATAACGGGGCATAGAAAGGCGGTAAGAATGAAATCTTTCTTTCTTAAGCAGTTCAATATATTTTGGGTCCGAGATGGAAAGCCCGTCCACAGCGCCAGCGCGCATTGCTTTTAAAAGAGCATCCCCGTCTTTATAGAAATAAAATATTATCTTTTTTAAAAAAGGCTGGCTTCTGTAAAAACGCTTGTTTCTTTTCAACCTTATCTCTTTTATATAGCCTGATTTTTCCCTGACAATTTTCTCCAGCTTAAAGGGGCCGCTTCCCTGCAGATACTTCTTTTCTGTAAGAATCCAAGGGAAATTCTCCGGCGGAACATCTTTAAAAACATGTTTAGGGATAATCTTCAAATGCGCCACTGTTTCTAAAAAAGAAGAATGTCTTTTCTTTAAACGGAAAACAACTGTTTTTTCATTTTTAGCTTCGACCTGCACCCCCAACCACTCTACTCTCAAAGGGCTTCTGTATTGAGGGCACTCTACCAGCTCCACGCTAAAAACAACATCTTCCGCCTTCACCGGCTTTCCATCGTGCCAAAAAGCATTTTCCCTTAAACTAAATTCATAAGAAAGTCCATCGGCACTTATGCTGTAATCCTGGCTTAAGTCTTTTACAATCTCTCCTTTTTCGTTATAGCGCAGAAGGCCAGAAAACAAGATTTCTATGATGTCCCTGTCGCAAGCATTGTCAGAAATATACAATGGATTTATAAAGCGCGGCTGGCCTATTATTCCTTCTCTGTAAACCCCTCCTGCCGCCGGAACAATAAAAGTTCCGCTGTAATACCAATAAAGCTGTAAAAATACAGCGCACCCTATAAAAACAGCAAACAGCAAAGAAAACAAAATCTTTTGCCTAAAGCTTAAGGCGGAAAAAAAGAAAACCCACTGTCCTTTTTTCAGTATTTTCATTTGGCTTAAATCTTTTTATTTATTACTAAAACTGCCTTTCAATTAAAAGTCCTGCCAGTGAAAAACAGATAAACAAAACAGCGGCAATTACTGTTGCTATAAAAATAGCTTTTTCGGCGCCTCTTTTTTTAATATAAAAGCCTTCCTGCCCAAAAGCTGAACCTAATGCCATATTTCCCCGCTGAAGGAGAATAAAAACTACTAATAAAGCAGAGACTATTATTTGTAAAATATATATAATCTTCATATGCGTTCCTGTTTTTTTATTCCTTTTTATCTATTCTCGCCGCAACAAAATTGGCGACTGACACCGCTAATCCGGTCCAAACAAGGGGCCAAAAGCCAAGAACGACCAAATCGGGAAGAACGATATCTGTAAACCAAACTATTAATATGTTGATAATTAAGCCAAAAAAGCCAAAGGTAAAAATTTTCAAAGGCGACCCTATAATTCTTAACAAAGGCTTCAAAAAATGCGCCGCCAGGGCTAAAATTAAAACGGAGATAATAAAAGTTTTTACTTTGGAGCCTCCGCTTCCGGCTATTTCAACTCCAGGAATAAAAAGAACAGCAAGCCCTAAGGCTAAAAAAGAAACCAAAAGTTGACGGAAAATTGACTTCATTCGCTTATCAGTAATAAAACGCCTTTAAATTACTTTAACTTAAATAGAAAAGAAAGTAAAGGAAAATTTTAAACAAGGCCCATTTTGGAACGGACTTCTGCCATTGTTTTTTCTGCTTCTAGTCGCGCTTTCTTTTCTCCTTTTTCAATAATTTTTTGGAAAAATTCGCTCTCTCTTTCCATCTTCTTCTTCATTTCCCTGAAAGGCTTAAGCTTTTCAACTAAAAGCCCGCAAAGGGACTCTTTGAAGCTCCTATAATTTTTCCCGGCAAATTCCTTTTCTGCCTCTTTAATTTCTTTTCCTGAAAAAACGCTGTAAATAGTCAGAAGATTGGATATGCCCGGCTTCTTTTGCGGGTTGTAAAGTACCTCGCTTCCTGAATCAGTCTGGGCGGCCATTATCTTTTTTCTAATGTCCTCTGGTTTTTCAAACAAGGAAATGTAATTAGAAGCACTGTCGCTTTTGGACATTTTTTCTCTTGGGTTGCTCAAAGACATTATTCTGGCTCCTTTTTCTGGGAATAAGGCTTTAGGCATTTTAAATGTTGTCCCGAATCTTTTATTGAAGCGTCTGGCGATTTCCCTTGCCAGCTCAAGATGCTGACGCTGGTCATCACCGATTGGAACAATATCCGTCTGATAAAGAAGAATATCCGCCGCCATAAGCACAGGATATTCAAGCAAACCCGCATTTATATTCTTCTTGTATTTTCTGGCTTTCTCCTTGTATTGAGTCATTCGGCTAAGATCCCCTACGGGCGTAACAGTATTTAAAAGCCAGCACAATTCAGAATGTTCAGAAACACGAGACTGAATAAAAATAGCTGATTTTTCAGGATCAATTCCTGAAGCGATATAGGCGGCTACAACTTCTAAAATTCTTCCTTTGAGCTCGGATGGCTTGTAAGGAACAGTAAGCGAATGAAGATCAACTACACAGAAAAAACATTCGTTTTCATTCTGTAGTTTGGGCCATTGAGCTAAAGCACCTATATAATTCCCTATATGGATCGTACCTGTTGGTTGAATTCCCGAAAAAACGCGCATATTAGTACGATTATAGCAGAAAAAACCCTTAGAACAAGAGAGAAGGAGGGCTCCCTTTCGAGGATAAAAAGGGAGCCCCGCTTCCTGCTCTTGGATTAAAACAGAATTGTTTCCACCTTATTAGTAATCGCCGATCGGATTGTTTTCTTTTTCTTTCTTTTCCGGCTTATCACAGACAGCTACTTCTGTAGTAAGCAGAATTGCCGCCCCGGAAACAGCGTTTTCCAAAGCAGACCGCACTACTTTCTTAGGATCAATTATTCCAGCAGACATTAAATCCTCATACTGCCCTGTTTGGGCGTTAAAACCAAAGCTTCCCCTACCGCTTTTTACTTTAGAGACAACCACAGATCCCTCTTCGCCGGCATTAGCGGCAATCATTCGCAGGGGCTCTTCCAGCGCACGCTTAAGAATCTCTATCCCTGTTTTCTCGTCTCCTTGAGCCTTTATCTCTTCTAAAACAGATGAGGCGCGCAGAAGAGCAACTCCGCCGCCCGGAACAATCCCTTCTTCCAAGGCCGCCTTGGTGGCTGAAAGCGCGTCTTCTGCTTTATGCTGTTTCGCTTTTTGTTCAACTTCAGTGGGGGCGCCAATTTTAAGAACAGCTACTCCTCCCGAAAGTTTACCCAGTCTCTCTTCTAGTTTTTCGCGGTCAAAATCAGAATCAGTTGCCGCAATCTCACTGCGTATCTGGGCAATGCGGCTTTCTATTGACTGCTTGGAGCCTTTCCCTCCAACAATAATGGTATTTTCCTTAGTAGCTACAACTTTTGCCGCCCGCCCAAGCATATCAAGCTCTACAGAATCAAGCGCCATGCCCTTCTCTTCGGAAATAACCTGCCCGCCTGTAACTACTGCTATATCCTCAAGCATTTCTTTTTGACGGTCGCCGAATCCTGGCGCCTTAACGGCCAAAGCGTTCAAAACGCCTCTAAGTTTGTTGACTACTAATGTTGCCAAGGCCTCGCCCTCAATTTCTTCGGCAATAATTAAAATTTCCTTTTTCCCTGCTTTTGCGGCTTTCTCCAAAAAAGGAAGAATATCCTGAACAGCGGATATTTTCCGGTCAGTAATCAAGATGTAAGGGTCTTCTAAAACCGCTTCCATTCTTTCACTGTCAGTTATCATATAAGGAGAAACATATCCCTTGTCAAACTGAAGACCTTTAACTACTTCCTTGGAGATGCCAAAGGTTTTTGATTCCTCAACGGTTACAACTCCATCCCGGCCGGCCTCAGAGATAACCTCTGCTATCTTTTCTCCAAGTTCTTTGTCTTCAGCTGAAATAGTCGCCACTTGGACAATTTCTTCCCGTTTGTTTATATCTATTTTCTTGGCGAGGTTCTCTAATTTCTGAACAACAGCTCTTACTCCTTTGTTTATACCTTTCCTAAGCGCCAGCGGATTAGCGCCAGCAGCAACATTTTTTAACCCTTCTGAAATAAGCGCTTGAGCAAGGACAACAGCTGTTGTCGTACCATCGCCAGCCGTATCGTTCGCTTTAGAAGCAATCTCCTTAATCACTTCTGCTCCTAAGTTTTCCACCTTGTCCTCTAATTCAATCTCTTTGGCAATGCTTACTCCGTCATTAGTAATCGTTGGAGCGCCAAACCCCTTATCTAAAACAACATTGCGCCCTTTCGGTCCCAAGGTGACCTTTACAGCGTTGGCTAATCTGTCAACGCCGGCCTTCATTCTGCTTCTTGCTTTTTCTGAATAATATATTTCTTTAGGCATATTTTTGTTTTATCCTAAAACAGCTAAAATATCTTCTTCTTTGATAATAAGGTACTCTTTGTCGCCGACCTTTATCTCGTTTGGAGAATATTTTGTGAAGACAACCATGTCCCCCTTCTTTACTGCCATTGACGATCTCTTTCCCGAGGAAAGCATCTTGCCCGGACCTACAGCAATCACTTTTCCTTGTTCGGGCTTTTCTTTTTCTGCCGTCTGCGGAAGAAAAATTCCAGCCTTTGTTTTTTCTTCCTGGCTTACTGGTTCAAGGACAACATAATCAGCAAGAGGTTTTATATTCATACTTTTGTTTTATTTAACCTTTTATACTTTACTGAATTAAGCAAACGACCTTTAATTTTTAAAGGTGTAAAAATTGCGAAAAGATAGTAATATTTTATATTCCAATAGAAGAGATGTCAATAATTTTTCATAACACTTTTAAGCCAAAATTGTTAATTTTAATCTTTTTTATTAGTGTCAAACAAAACTCCTTGAAAACGCTCTAACGCAAAAGCAGATTCAAAATAATGGAAGCATCTTTTGAGTTGATAATTTTATCCTTGAATAAATCTATTTTTGGATAAGCAAAAACTTCTCTTGCTCTTTTTTCCCAATATGAAAATATAATGCCTAAATCGCGGATATCTGTTTTGCCGTCTTCGTTCACGTCGCCGGAAATCGTCCTCGGCTTGTCTTTGTAATGCGCTATCTTTTCTCCGCAGCCGTTTCCATAATAGTCCCAAGACTTAAAATCGTAAGTACAAACCAACCCGTGTGTGCTTGTTACTTTCATTACCTTCCTGTCTTTATCCCAGCTGATTAATGTCCCTTCTATACCTTTGGAACTATATCCGTAATCAGCCTCCATTCTTTTAAAAGGAAAATCCCATATACGGACACCGTTAACTAAACCATCTCCCTCGATCCCAGATCGTCTCGGCTTGATTATATCTCCCTTGCTTGTCCTGAAGTAAACAGTGCTGGCGCTGTCAGCCCCCCCTACTTTGGCAACACTTTCTACAGCTTTTTTAAAACTGGAAAAAGAAGGGTAATCCACGCCTTCTACTGCCACCTCTATTCCAATTGCCTTTACTGCTCTGCTAAGAAGCCGTAAAGCAACCATTACTTTTCCTTTGCGGAAGAAATACCATTTATCTTTCTCAATGCGATAGTCGTTCTTTTTGTCTGAAGCGGGCTTAAGAAGAGATTCGCCTTCATCAAGTTTTACTGATTTTACAATATGCAAGTGTGCTTCTTTTTTCCTCTCCATTCGCACAAGAACAGCGTTGCGGTAATGCCAAAAATCGCGGTATCCCATGCCCCAAACAACGTTGCAAGTTTTATGCCAATTTTCAAATTCTGTTCCGTCTTCCTTTTTTTCTGTTAAGTCGCATTTTTCGCTGGAACTAGCAATATCGTCCACCCAAAGCATTAAATACTGCTCTTTGTAAAAATTGTTTACTTGAGGGTCAATAGCAATTTTCCAGCGCGGCCGACCGCTTACGCTACTCGCCGCACCTATATTATAGTATTTTGTGATATAGGCCCATTTTCCCGCTCTTTTATCCGTATCCGCGGCGGCAGAAAGCTCTTTCTGAATATGCCAATAATCATCAGGTTCGTCTTGGATATTAACAGCGTCAACAACAGCTGAAGCGGGTCGATAGTGACTTGTATAAGCAATTGCATCCCTTTTATCTGGGCCTTGATGCCTAATAGAAGGAACTTCAATTCCCGCAAGTGGATAAAGATATCCTCCGCAAGCTGCATTATCTAAGGCAAGATGCTGATAAGAACGGCCTTGCGCTCCTCCTTTGTGTCTCGCTGAGAAATCCATACCCGATTCTAAAAGCATAAAATCAAGCATCATTTTAGCTCTTTTTTTTATCTCTATCCCTTCTGGATCTGGCTCTCCGCCAAGATATGCCAAAGGACGGCCAGCAAGGTCGTAAAGCGCCAGTAACCCATTAAATAATATGCCTGTATAAGAGCCGTCCAGTTCGCCGTTGTTTGGTTTAACTAAACAGTTGTCAAAAAAATAGAATAAGGAATCTCTGGTAAATTCGTAAGCAGAATATTTTTTCCCGGGTTCATAAAGTGTTCCACTGTAAGAAGAACGCCATCTTGGCCCTTCATACTTAAATTTCTTATCTCTGTTCTCTTGCGCGTGCAAAAAAGCAGCCACTGTTCTTGTTGGCTGCGTTGAGCAGCTTGAATGTCCGCCGGTGCGCGAGACAACACAGCCATGCATTCCTAAGCAATCGTCAAAAAAATCTTTTATCTTCATCTGCAGACTAAGTCCTGAGGTTTGTGTTGTACCACCTCCGGTTACATTAGAAAAAGAAGACTGGAAATTTCTTGAAAAAGTTAAAGGGATAAACGAAGAAAGAAAAAAGGAAAAAATGTTCTGCTTTGAACGCATATTCAAATATTTTTCAATAGATTTAATTCTAATCTTCTTTTTAGAAGAATCTGAATTTTTCTTTCCGCTTCCCGTTTCTTTTCCTTCCCCGGTTCCCTCATCCAGACCACCACCTTTAGTCCAAACCATGTTTGAGGCACCCAAAATTGAACTATAAGGCTGCAAATAAAGAAGCCTTATTAAACTAAGCATCGCCGCGGACGAAGCATCATTAATATGCTTATGTTCGAAAAAAAGATTTATTTCCTTATTAACAGATCCCAAGCCAGGATAGCGTTTTTGCGAAGGCGGCGATTTAAAATAGATTCCTTTTTCCAGCCAAGCAAAGATATATGGTCGGCCATGATAAGCATCACTAACACGATTTTTTTGATAAAGGTACCTGCCGTCCAAGGTCTTCCCGTTGCGATCAAGCCAAGCCTGCCGCCTATCTGAAAAGGAAGAGGAATAACCGCTAAGCGGCAAGGAAATAAAAAGCAGGCAAATTAGTATTCCTAAAATTACTTTTTTCCTTTTCTTTGTTTTCACCATATTAGTATATTATACAAATAAACAGGCAAAAAGTTAAGACAACAAATATTAGTGAATTTGAGCCGCAACGCACGGCAAACACAACTCTCCAAGCAAATATGCCCCCGGGAGGAATTGAACCTCCATCTGAAACTTAGGAGGTTTCTGTTCTATCCGTTGAACTACGGGGGCCACCAACTACTTACTTAAATTAGCATATTTGATTGAAAGCTTCAATAAAGGCTTTAATTAAGATATAATAAAAGTAATAAGTAAAAAAATAAAAATATGGGAGGAAAAAATAACTTGCCGGTTGTGCAGATAGTTAAGAAGATACTGCCGGCAATGGTAAGTATTACATCGTCAAAAAATTTAAACCGGATTATCACACCAATACCTGCTAATCTTTCTGCTAAAAAGAAAAGCGAGAAAGATTTTTATCTTAACTATTTAGAACCGGCTGCAAATATCGGAAAAAAGATAAAAATCAGCTCTGGCTCCGGCTTTATTGTGGAAAAAAACGGTATAATCCTGACCAACCGCCATGTGGTTGAAGATCCCAAGGCGGATTATTTTGTTATCCTGCATAATAATAAAAAACTTAGACCAAAGATTCTGGCAAAAAATCCTATAAATGATGTAGCTGTTTTGAAAATTGAATATTCCGGTTTGCCGACCATAGAACTGGGAGATTCTTCTTCCCTCGAGCTTGGTGAAGAAGTTATTGCTGTGGGCAATGTGCTTGGATTGTTCCGAAACACAGTTTCTCGGGGAGTAATTTCCGGGCTAAGCAGGGAAATAACAGCTCAAGGTAGTTTTGATAGTAGAAAAACGCACTTGCGCGGACTTATCCAAACAGATGCAGCAATTAATCCGGGAAATTCCGGAGGCCCTTTAATCAACAGACGAGGAGAAGCAATAGGAATCAATGCCGCAATGATAATGGGCACAGAAAACATTGGCTTTGCCATTCCTATTAATAATGCCAAAAGAGATTTAGAAGATTTAAAAAAATATGGGCATATTCGTCAGCCATTTTTGGGATTGCGCTATGTATGTATTGATGAAGACCTAAAAGAAAAATTCAACCTGCCGGTTGAAAAAGGAGCTTTAGTTCTTCCGGAGCCCGGTCCGGGCGGATTCAGAGAAGCCGTTATTCCAAAAAGCCCGGCTGCTAAAGCAGGCGTTAAAGAAGGAGATATTATTGTTTCCGTAAACGGTAAAAGAATAGGTGCGGACAAATTAATAGAAGACGTTTTGCAAGAAATTAAAATCGGTGAGAAAATTATGCTGGAGATAATAAGGGGGAAAAAGAAAAAACGCTTGAAGGCAATCCTCGGAGAAAGAAAGTAGGCACCAATTTTTCAACAGCAGAATCAAAACCGCCCCACTTTTTGCGGGGCGGTTTTTCCAGGCGACTAGCCGGATTCGAACCGGCGATGACTCCTCCACAGGGAGTAGTGTTACCGCTACACCATAGCCGCCATAGAATAGTTTAAATTCTCTTTCAGCTTACCAAAAAATGATAAAAAAACAAGATTAATCTTATATTTTTGCTTTTGGAGATTAACTTTGTTGGATTATAACATCAAGCCCAAGCTTATTTTAGCAAAAATT
>CAYNRT010000011.1:0-14705 GCA_964399945.1 uncultured Candidatus Saccharibacteria bacterium
CTAAAACTCTTGCCGTTCTGTAAGGTGAGCTTTTTATAAACAACCAAGCAGCGCTCGATTCAATCAAGCCAATAATTAAAACCTGCCACCAGGGAGCACGGCTGAAAAAATAAATAATTGTTCCCGCTAATCCGATTATAACAAGAGAGCTTAAATCTCTTTGAATGGCGAAGGCGGCTGCTAAAACAGACAAAACAGTTAAAAAAACAAAAGGAACCTGCCATTTAAAATGGGAACGAGATTTTTGTTTACCTTTACTGGAAAACCAGGCAGAGAGATAAATGAGAAAGCTTAATTTTAAAAACTCTGCTGGCTGTAAAAACAAAGGCCCTATTTTTAACCAGCGCCGCGCGCCGTTTATTTCAGCACTTATTTTAGGAAAAAAGACCAAAAAAAGCAGAATAAGGTTGATGCCAAAAAGTAAAGCGCTTATCTTTTTTAAATATTCTATTTTTACTTTGAAAAAGAACAATCCTGCTGCTATTCCTAACCCTACACCAAACAAGAGCTGATGGAGGGCATAATGCCAGCCTGTTCCATATTTTTTAATGGAATAAGGAATTGAAACAGAAGCGCAGGTAAACAAACCCCAAATAATAGCTATCAAAAAGAGGAAAAGCAGGATATTATCTATTTTTTCTTTGCTTTGTTGAGCCATTTAAGTTAAAATTTTTTGTTAATAGCATATTTTTTAACAAATTTTTTGAATAAGTTTCCTCTTTCTCGATAATCTTTGAAAAGATTGAAACTTGGAGCGCCCGGAGAAAGAAGGCAAACTCCATCAGCCGTGTTTTTGTAGGCTCTTTCAACAGCTTCTTCCATTGAGCTGGCAAAAAGTATTTTCGGTATTTTTTTCTTAAGACGGCTTGTTGTTTGCTTCATAATTTCTCGCCTTATTTTTTCCCCGCTGTCTGGCAAAAGAATTAAAGTTTTAATTTGCGTTTTTAAAATTTTTTTTGCTAAAGATGTAAATCTCATATTCGGTATATCTTCGCCTCCAAATATTAATGTTTTCAATTTAGGGCCAAATGTTTCTATTCCGGCAATGGTCGCTTCGGGTACAGTTGCCAGAGAATCGTTGTAAAACTCTATTTTTTTGTATTTTCCAACAAACTCCAAGCGGTGAGGCAAAGGCTGGAATGAATTAACCGCCCTCTTTATTTTTTCTTCAGGAACACCATAAATTTTAACTACTGAAATTGCCGCCATTAAGTTTAAAAGATTAAATTTTCCGACAAGTGGTATGTTTTTTTCTTTTAGAATCTTCTTCAACCGCTGCCTGTTTAAACGGCTGTTAAAAGTGATTTTTTTCGCTCTAGTCCTTTTAGCAAGATTCTTAAGCTCAATATAATCGGAATTGTAGATAAAATAGTCGTTCTCTGTTTGAAATAAAGCAATATTTTCTTTAGCCTTTTTGTAATCTTGGAAATTTTTAAAGAAATTTAAATGTGCCGGGAAAAGGTTTAAAAAAACGGCTATATGGGGAGATTTTTTAAGGTTTTTTAATTGATGGGAAGAAATTTCGTAAACAAAAATTGTTTTTTTATCCGTTTTAAATAACTCAGATAATACCGGCCTGCCGATGTTGCCGATAAGCCGTGTTTTGAAGCCAGCTTCTTTAAGAATTTGATAGATAAGGGAAGCTGTTGTGCCTTTGCCTTTAGTTCCAGTAACGCCGATTATTTCGCTTGGGCAATTGTCAAAGAATATCTCGGTTTGGGAAGTAATTTTTTGTTTTTTCCCTAAGAATGGCTTTACTTGTTCAATAGATATTCCAGGACTTTTGATAACGAGAGAATATTTTTTTAAAAACTTTAAATAATTTTTTCCGAAGTGAACACGCAAATTTTTATCTGCTTCCAGGAGTTTTTTCTCTTTTTCGCTTAAATTAGAAATTTCGCGCTTGTCGGCAATAGCTATTGTTTTTTGAGGAAAGAGTTTTCTAAGAACGGAATAACTGTCTTTTCCTTCTCGACCAAATCCCAAAATTAATATATTCTCATCCTTTAAATTTTTTAATTTCATTTCCATAAGCATACAAAAGAAGGATTTGTAAAAGATTCTATCAGCTATGCAACATTATCCCAATAATCGAACAACTATTCCGATAGTAGCCAAAACCATACCGACCACCCAAAATCTCATTGTTATTTTCTCGGGCGACCATCCTTTTGCTTCTAAGTGATGATGAATTGGCGTAGCTATAAAAATTTTGTGTTTTAAAAATTTCTTGCTGGTAAGCTGAATAATATTTGATCCTGCTTCCAATACTAATAATCCGCCAATAATAGGCAAAATTAGAACCGAGTCGGTTAAAAACGCAACTACGCCCAAGGTTGAGGTAAGCCCTATTATTCCTGTTTCTCCCATGTAAAAACGCGCTGGCGGAATATTGAACCAAAGGAATGATAAAATGGAACCAGTGATAACCGCACAAAAAGCAGAGAGATCGTACTTTGCCAAAGAAAAAGAAATGATGCTAAAAGCTGCGAACATTATTCCTAAAGCTCCTCCTGATAGTCCATCTATTCCATCAATCACACCTCCTGACCAACAGGCAATAATAGTAATTATAAAGAGAGGGATGTATAAAAGCCCTATTTCCATGTCGCCGACAAAAGGAATGTGAATGCTATGCCAGCCGAGTTTAAAATAAAACCAAAGAGCTCCGATGAGTCCAATCAAAAACAGGATCAAAAGCCGGCGGGTAAAGCTTATTCCTTCTTTTCCATTCTTTCCTTTTCCAAAGATGACAAAAAGATCATCCGCCAATCCGAGAAAAGAGGAAAAAATTAACATTGCCAGAGGAAGCCAAGTTTGCCCACGCGATAAAAAATTCAAATTTTCCAACCAAGGTGAATTGAAAATCTTTGGAAGGACAGCAAACAAAAAGACAGTAAAAAGCATTGTTCCCCAAATCAACACACCGCCAAGACGAGGAACCTTCCTTGTTTTTGATTTATTGATTTTGGCTATCGCTGAAAGATATTTACCGTCTATAGAAACAACTTTTTCTTTTTTGCGCCATAATTTGTATTTATAGAGAAAATTAGTAAGGAACGGTGTCCAAAGAACAGCAAAAATTGAAGAAAAACTTAAAAGAATTAAAATTTTAATTACATTTATGTTTGCGCTTAACATATTGAATTATTTTTTCCATATCGCTGAACCTGTCTTCAGATCCCAGTACGACAGCCACTAAATAAGAATCAGCTGATCGACATTTTAAAAGAATTAAAAGACAGCCTCTGGCGGATTCTGTCCAGCCCGTTTTTCCTCCAATAATTCCTTTAATTTTTCCTAGAAGAAGGTTGGTATTTCTAAGAATGTGATGGAGAGAACCATTTGGATTATAAAGCGGATAATTATTTTCACTTAAAAAACTTAGAATTTTTTTGTTTCTAAACAATAGGTGCTCCCCTATTTTTATAAGGTCCTCTGTTGTTGAAAAATTATATTGTTTTTTATCTTGGCTTTCCAAATCTAAGCCGGTTGGATTAAAGTATTTTGTGTTTTTCAGACCAAGCTGGCGCGCTTTTTCATTCATTCTCTCAACAAAAGTTTTAATTTCACCTCCTGCTTCAGCTAAGGCATAAGCGGCGTCATTGCTAGATTCTACCAGCATAATCCGTATCAGATCTTCGACTTTTAAGCTTTCTCCCACCTTAAGGCTGCCGGCTTCTTCCGGTTGTTTTATCGCCTGTGCTGATACTTTTATCAGTTTTTCTTTTGGATAAATTTCTTCAGCAGTGAGGGCTGTCATTATCTTTGTAAGGCTGGCAATAGGCAAAACCGCGGTTTTATTCTTTTCAAAAACAATTTCTCTGCTTCCTTTTTTAAACTTTACCGCCAAAGCGCTTTTCGCGGAAATTTCTGGACAGCGAAAAAGGTGTTTGTATTTTTGGCCTATATCAGCCAGCAGAAAGGTTGGAGGTTGTTTGGCGATCTGATTAAAGTAAACCTTTTCCTCAACCTTTCTCGAGATAAAACTAAAGGATGCCGCTATCACAGCAACAGCCAAAAACATTACTGCTAAATGCGTTTTTGCCCTCATAATTCATTTCAGTGGAAATTCGGCTTTAAGATGAAGTTTTTTTAACCGCTTTTTTCCCTGTTGTTGTGTGGGGCTGAATATCACACAACTTAAGGTGGAGCTCTTTTAACTGTTCCTTGTCTACTTCTGCTGGCGCTCCCATCATCAAATCACGGTTATCTCCAGTTTTCGGGAAAGCAATAACTTCTCGAATATTCGGTTCATTTAAGGCAATGCTTAAAAATCTGTCTAAGCCGCTGGCAATTCCGCCGTGTGGCGGTACTCCGTAATTAAAGGCTTCAAAATAATTTTTAAATTTTTCTTTTATCTCTTCTGCCTTATGACCAAGCACTTCAAAAACAGCTGTAAGTAAGTTTAAATCGGTTGTTCTTATACTGCCTCCGCCTATTTCATAGCCATTAAGCGCAAGATCATACTGAAAGGATTTTATTTCGCCGGGAGCTTTTTTCATTTTCTTTATCCCCTCCTCTATTGTTAGACCTTCAAAATTCGGCATTGTAAAAGGATGATGCATTGCTCCCCATCGTTTATCCTTTTCGTGCCATTCAAACATTGGGAAATCCGTAATAAAGCAAAAAGACAATTTATTTGAATTGTTTTTCTTGCGTCGTAGGTCAGGCTTGTCAGTTTGATATTTTTCCAGTGCTTCTTTATAGGTTAAACGTGGGAACGGTATCTTTTCTATTTCCTTTTCCGGAAAAATATTTTTTACAAGCTCAATATAGAGCCGTTCAATTAAATTGAGAATGTCCTCTTGTTCAACAAAAGATATTTCAATATCTAATTGCGTATGTTCAGCCTGGCGATCCCCGCGTGGGTCTTCATCCCGCAGACAACGAGCAATCTGAAAATAGCGTTCTATTCCAGCTACCATCAGCATTTGTTTAAACTGCTGAGGAGATTGAGGCAGGGCATAAAATTTTCCCGGCTGAAGTCGGGAAGGTACAAGAAAATCCCGTGCTCCTTCGGGCGTGGATTTAGTCAACAGCGGCGTTTCCACCTCAATAAAATCTTCCTTGCTTAAAAATTGCCTAATAAATTGTATTACTTGATGTCTTTTTGTTAAGTTTCGGCGCAGCCTTTCTCTTCTTAAGTCAAGATAGCGATATTTCATTCTTTTTTCTTCGTTAATTTCATAACCCTCCCCTTCTATTGAAAAAGGTGGTGTTTTTGCTTTTGAAAAAACTTTTAGTTCTTCTGCTTCTATTTCAACGCTTCCACTTTCAATTTTGACATTTTGCATTCCTTTTGGTCTTTCTTTCACATGTCCAATTACTTCAATTACCCATTCTGGCCGCAGTTTACCGGCATTCTTATACACCTTTTCACTCGCTGTTGGACTAAAAACAACTTGGGCAAGTCCGCTTCGATCACGAATGTCTATAAAAATAATTTTGCCGTGGTCTCTTCTGGCATTAATCCACCCGCGCAAGCAGACTTTTTCTCCAATGTGCTCTGCTGTTTTTTTTGCCAATATTCTTCGTTGTTCTAAAGGCATATTTATTTGCTAGTGCGGAATTAAAATTAGACATCCTTATGTTAACATAAATTTTTTGTTTTTTAAACCATTAAAGATTTTTATATGATGTTTAATCTCAAATTTACATATAAGCAAAAACGCAAGCTGATTAGCCTGCGCTTTTGCTTTTTTGTTTTTGTTTCAATCTATTACTTCAATTCAACTTTCGCTCCAGCGGCTTCGAACTTTTTCTTTATCTCTTCAGCCTCTTCTTTTTTAACATTTTCTCTAATGATTTGGGGCTCTTTTTCTGCAGCATCAACTAAGTCCTTGGATTCCTTTAATCCTTTTTGAGTAATGTCCCGCACAACTTTGATTACCTCAATTTTTTTGTCTCCTATAGCCGACAGTTCAATATTATAACTGTCTTTTTCGCTCGGGCCAGCTTCTCCCCCATTGCTTTGGGTAGCTGCCGGCATAGCTGCAACTGCTTGCGGGACGGCGGAAACACCGAATTTTTCTTCCAACAACTTAACTAGCTCGGCTAAATCAGCCACTTTCATATTTTCTATCTCTTCAATCAACTTTTTAAATTTTTTCGGCACCTCAACCTGCTTTTCCTCTTTTTTTTCTTTTTTTTTCTCTTCAACTACTTTTTCTTCTTTATTTTCAACCGGCTCTTCTTTTTTGTTTTCTTCAGCAGGAACTTCAGTTTTTTCATCTTGTTTTTCTTCTTCGCTGTTTTGGGTGTTGTCGGTTGTTTGATTGTTGTTTTCTTCAACCATTTTTCTTGTAAAGGAACAAGGCAAACAGTAGGTTTTTAACCTTACTATCCTCTATTCCTTTTCTTTTTGGTTAATTATCGCTTTAAAAGCATATACTAGACCTTTAATGTTTCCTTCTAAAACATAAGCAAATCTTGAAAGCGGCGCCTGCATAGATCCAGCAAGCCTGTTAAGTAATTCGTTTCGCGACGGAAGCTTGGCTAAGCTTGCTATTTTTTCTTTATCTACAGTCTCCCCTTCTATAATTCCGGCCAATATTTTAATGTTTTTTCCTTCTTTTTCACTATTATAGCAAATTCGACTTGTCTCAAGGCCGTCGGTTTTTTCAAAAGCCAAAGCTATTGAATTTTTGAATTCTCCTATCTTTTCAGCTAGTTTTTTCTTGCCAAGCTGTTCCAGAGCTTTTTCTAATAAACTTTTTTTGGCAACCTTGAAAAGGCAACCTGCTTTTTTTATCTTGTTGCGCAAAGCGAAAAGGTCGTCTGACTTCACTTTATCAAAGCTTATCAAAACTGCAGCTTCATTATTTTGAAAAGCCTGTTTTAAACTTTCTACTATTTTTGCTTTTTGCTCTTTTGTTTTCGGCATAAGTTATTTAAAAATAAAATCTGCGCGGAAGCGCAGACAGCAAAAACTACTTGGATTTTTCTCCTCGGCAGGTCTTATTTTTGCGCCTGCTGTCTGCGGATAGTTTTAGTTTAATGCTTTAAAAAAATTTGTCAAGTTTTAATTATCCATCAATGCCCTGACAATTTCTTCTCCAAACTTTCTAGCGGCCGTTGGACCATTAGCGGTAATAATTCTATCATCAATTACAACTGGTTTATTCTCATAAAGAGCGCCGCTGTTTTCTAAAATTTTAACAGCTGACTTATCTATTCTGCTTGACCAAACAGTTGCTTTCTTTCCTTCCAGAACTCCGCTGCGTGCTAAAATTGCCGGTGCAATACAGATTGCACCCAAAATTCTGCCTTGTTCTACGGTTTCCCGGGCAATTCGCCAGCATTCTTCATTTTCTATATAGGCAGCCGCTCCTGATCCTCCGACAAAAACAACAGCGTTAAAGTTAGCGCCTTTTAATTCGTTTAGTTCCAAATCAACTAGAATTGTTCCACCGTAACTTCCAACCGCTTCTCCTTTTTTCTCACTGACAATTTTTACTTCTGCTCCTTCATTTAAAAATATGCTTCGCGGAATAAAAAGTTCTTCATCTCGAAAATCCTGAAAAGCTACCACCATTGCTATTTTTTTCCCTTTAAGCGTTTTTTCCATAATTTGATTTATTGTTTGTTTTCCGTGATTTCTGGTCCTCTAAAGACCAAGAGGATTTTTTAATAATAATTTTGTATATATTTTCAATAAAATCTCCTCCAGCGTAGCCAACAACAAAACTTAAAGCTGGGCTGAAAAACCCTTCAAATTTGAACCCAAGAGAGGAAACAACAAGAGCTGAAGACATTCCAATAATTCCAGAAAGCGCAGACATAGAAATAAAGTAAGAAAAATTAAAGGGAACTTTTCTATAGGCAAACTGGTGCTTAATAAAACCGACCAGTCCCCGTGTTATACCCCCTAAAAAACCTGCTAGTAGAATATTGATAAGCATATTAAAATCCAAAAACTTTATGGAATCCTATTAAGAAGAAAAACAAAGCTAACACAACGGCGCAAATAACAATAATAGTATCTATAAAACCCATTAAACTCATATTTTTAATTCTCAAAGGGTGCGCCCAGAGGGAATCGAACCCCCGACCGCCGGCTTAAAAGGCCGTTGCTCTACCTAGCTGAGCTATGGGCGCAAAACGGATTTAAAAATAGCTTTTATAAGCCGCATTCTTTTAATTTCTTTAAAGCATCTTTTTGTTCCTTTGTCAATCTCTTTGGTATTTGTATATTTATTTTAACATATAAATCCCCCTTGCCAAAGCGGCCAAAATGAGGAATTCCTTTTCCGGCAATACGGAAAACTTTTCCGGATGGCGTTCCTGCAGGAATTTCTAAGGAAATACTCCGGCCGTTCAAAAGAGGAACATTAGTTTCTCCGCCCATTGCGGCTTTTGAAATAGGTATGGAAACAATTGTGTAAAGATCATCCCCTTTTCTTTCAAATAAAGGATTGCGGATTACATTAATTTTGATGTACAAATCCCCCGGGACAGCTCCACGCCGGCCAGCATTTCCCTTTCCCCTTAGAGTGATTACTTGACCCGAATCAATTCCAGCGGGAATTAAAATTTTCATTTTTTCAACACCGTCAATTCTTCCTTCTCCATGGCAGACATTACAAGGTTTCTCGGGAATCTTGCCTTCTCCTCCGCACTCAGGACAGACAACATAGTTAGTAATGGTCCCAAAAATAGTTTTTCTCATTTGCTGGACTTCTCCTGTCCCGCGGCAGGCAAAACATTCTTTAATTTTTGTTTTTGGCTCAGCTCCACTTCCGCCGCACCTTTGGCAAACAACTTTCTTTTCCAAAGCAATTTCCTTTTCTGTGCTTTTTAAAGTTTCCTTTAAATCTATGTTCATAATTATATCTATGTCCTCCCCTTTTCTTTTCTTTCTTTTATCTCTACGCCCAAAACCGAAGAAATCTCTAAAAATGCTTTCCAAATCTGTATCAAAATCAAAACCGTTTTCTCCCCCAAAGCCAAAATTAAAGCCAAATCCTCCAAAATTTTGGAAACCGCCGCCTTCTCCGCCGAAATTAGGATTATTTCCAAATTTATCGTACTGAGCTCTTTTTTCTCTATTGCTTAAAACTTGATAAGCTTCATTTATTTCTTTCATTTTCTCTTCGTCCCCTCCTTTGTCGGGATGGTATTTATGTGCAAGCTTCCGATAGGCTTTTTTGATTTCTTCTTGGGAAGCGTCGCGGTTTACACCCAAAATTTTGTAATAATCTTTCATATAGCTTTAAGTAAAATTTAAACTATTCTTGTTTCTCATCATTCTGTTTTTCCTGATTTTCTTTCTCTTCTTTTTCTTTGTATTTTCCCTCTTCTGCTTCTGTGTTCTTTTCTGTATCCGTATCTGTCTTTGTTTGGGCCCGGGTATTATCTGTTTGGCTGGCACGATACATTTCAGCGCCAGCCTTCTGGGATGCTTCCAAAAGCACGCTTGTTTTTTGCTTAATATCCTCTATGTTCTCATTATTGCGTGCTTTTTTCAGAGCTTCCAGCTTCTCTTTAATATCTTTTTTAAGATTATCGCTTAACTTTGATTCTTCTTTAAGCAGCTTTTCAGCGGTATAAACAGCGTTATCTGCCATATTGCGCGCTTCGATAAGCTCTTTTTTCTTTTTATCCTCTTCAGCATGGATTTCTGCTTCTTTTTTCATTCTTTCTATTTCTTCTTTGGACAACCCTGAAGAACCTTCTATCTTGATAGATTGTGATTTACCTGTTGCCTTATCTTTGGCTGAGACATTTAAAATACCGTTAGCATCAATATCAAAGCTTACTTCAATCTGCGGAATCCCTCTCGGCGCTGGCGGTAGTCCGTCAAGAATGAATTTTCCCAAAGACTTATTATCTGCCGCCATCGGCCTTTCCCCCTGCAATACGTTTATTTCCACTGATGGCTGATTATCAGCAGCTGTTGAAAAGATTTGTTTCTTAGAAAAAGGAATTGCTGTGTTTTTGGGAATTATTATTGTATTTACTCCGCCAAGTGTTTCTATTCCCAAGCTTAAAGGAGTAACATCAACCAAGAGAACATCTTTTACATCGCCCTGAATTATACCGCCCTGAGTTGCTGCTCCCACAGCTACTACCTCATCGGGATTAATCTCCTTGTTGGGTTCTTTGCCGAAAAGCTTTTTGATTTCTTCTTGGATTTTAGGCATTCGTGTTTGACCACCGACTAAAACAACTTCCTCAATATCTGACGCCTTAAAACCGGCTTCTTTCAGGGTTTCCTTCACTAGTTTTATTGACTTTTCAATATAGTCCGCAGTCATATTTTCCAGCTGCGCCCTAGTAAGCTTTAAAAGCAAATGTTTAGGGCCGTCTTCGCCTGAAGTAATAAAAGGAAGGTTTATTTCTGTTTCCATGCTGGTAGAAAGTTCAATCTTTGCCTTTTCAGCCGCTTCTTTTATTCTTTGTAGGGCTAGAGTATCTTTAGAAAGGTCTATGCCCTGCTCTTTTTTGAATTCTTCCACTATCCAATCCATTACTTTTCGATCAAAGTCATCTCCTCCCAAATGTGTATCTCCACCGGTTCCCTTGACTTCAATATTTTCTTCGCCGACATCTAAAATAGATATATCAAAGGTTCCTCCGCCGAAATCATAAACTACTATTTGCTGATTTTTCTTTTTAGTCAGCCCATAAGCCAAAGCTGCGGCTGTTGGCTCGTTAATCACTCGACGTACTTTTAACCCAGCTATCTCTCCAGCCACTTTTGTCGCCTTTCTTTGCGAATCGTCAAAATATGCCGGACAAGTAATGATTGCTTCTTCAATTTTTTCGCCTAATTTGTCTTCAGCGTCCCGCTTTAATTTTTGAAGAATCATTGCCGATATTTCTTGAGCAGTATACCATTTATCCCCCATCTTAACTTCTATTCCTCCGTCTTCTTTGCCGCGTATTTCATAAGGAAGAAGCTCTTTGTCGCGTTGTACTTCGGGATCAGAAAACTTTCTGCCGATAAGTCTTTTAATGGAAAAAATGGTGTTTTTAGGGTTTGTTATTGCTTGACGCTTTGCCATTATCCCAACAAGCCTCTCATTGTTTTTAGTAACTGCAACCACAGAAGGCGTTGTCCTGCTTCCTTCTTTGTTTTCAACTATTTTAGGAACGCCGTTTTCCACAACAGCCATTGCGGAGTTCGTCGTTCCCAAGTCAATTCCTAATATTTTTGCCATAAGTTTTTAGAGCTTCCCGCTCCCTGCTATCCAATATATTTAGCGCGCAATTAATTAGATAAGCAGGTTTGCGGAAAGGCTGTTATCTTTTATCCTTATTTTATATATCTTGTTTACTTTGTAATATTATCTACCTACTTTTACCTTTGCCGGTCTTAAGAGCTTTCCTTTTAATAAATATCCTTTTTCTATAACTTCCACAATCCTGCCGCTTGCTTGCTTTCCAGCCTCAGACACAGCGACTGCTTCATGTAGTTCTGGATTAAAAATTTCGTTTTGCGGATTTATCTCTTCAATACCTTCTTCTGTTAAAATTTTTTTCAATTGAGAATTTATTTGTTTAACTCCTTTAAGCAGAGCATTTAAACCAGCAACGCCTTTAAGCGGGCAGGAAGCTGCTTTTTCTATATTGTCTAAAACTGCTAAAAACTTCAGGATAATTTGTTCAATAGATTTCTCCTCGGCATATTTTAAACGTTCTTCTTCTTTCTTTTTATAATTGAAAAATTCAGCAGCTGCTTTTTTCCAATTGGCCAAGTATTCTTCTTTTAAACGTTCGCAAGCCTCAAGTTTTTTTTCCAATAGTCCTTTGATTTTGGTGCTCTCTTCTTCTCTATCGCTTTGCCTGCTCTTTTTTTCCTTCTTTTTATTTTCATCCGTTATAGTCATAATTTTTTTCAAGCACTTTACAGATTATACATATAATTATAGCTGTCCTCTACTGCAAGTCAACCAGCTGTTTAAAATTAAAAAACCCGAACCAAAGTAGCGGAACAAAACATTACGGTTCGGGCTTTTTAAGGTTAAGTCTGCCTGCTTTAATCTTTTATCTTGTTTTTTAAACTTTCTAAAATTTCTCTAGCTACATCTTTGCCTCCAAGGCCAAAAGCAAGGCCAGAGCTTATTACCAGAAGAGCAACAAATCCCTGCACCAAAACCTGCACAATTTGACTGGCAATTCCTATCTGTAGCAATATTGCCAAAACAGCAAAAATCCAAACAGCCCATTTTACAACAGCCCCTACAAGCTTGCTGTAGCCGACACCCATTCTGCCAACAACAGCTTTAACAACCTTTTCAGCGAAGTCAGCAATTACAACAGCCACTATAAATATAGCAGTTGCTACTATCAGATTCGGCAGCCAAGAAACAATTCTTGTTAAAAATCCGGCAAAAGCTGACAGTCCCAAAATCTGTACTGTGGCCAACAGGAAAACTATTACCAACATCCATTTAATAATCGCTCCAATAAATTCTGACATGCGCATTTTAAGGTCTGCTTTCTCCAGGGCTTCCTGCCATTTGTTTTTTTCAAAAATTTTATCAAGCTTTATCCGTTTTAATATTTCAGCGATAAGCCTTCCCACCCATACTGAGATAAACCAGCCGACAACAAAAACGATTAAAGCGGCTATTAAAGTGGGTAGAAAACTGATAAATCCTCTCCAAAGGTTCTGGAGGGCGCTTATAGTAATATACGACCAGCTTTGTATTTCGGTCATAATTTTATTTTCTGTATTATTTTACACCCGACCTTTATATTTAATTGATTTAATTAATTATAACATTGCCTAAAAAGCAATCAATACCACAAGTCAAGCATATTGCTTCACTTATTGTAAAGGTCAGACACAAAGCATTTCAATAAAAAGCAGTATATGTTATCATAAATGAGTTGTTGGTGCTTTTAACGGTTTTAATAAAAAGTTTATGGTGAAAAAACAGGATTTCTTAAATTCGGTACTGCAAAAAATAGATAAAGCTGCTGAAAAAGAAAATTTTTCATCAGAATTTCTAAAAAAAATCAAAAAGCCTAATAAAGTTCTTAAGTTTAAAGTTTCTATTGGTAGCGGCTCTGTTAAAAAGACTTTTTTGGCATTCCGCATCCAGCACAACAACACTCTAGGCCCCTATAAAGGCGGTATTAGATTTCATCCTGATGTCAGCGAAAATGAAGTGCGGGCACTGGCACTTTTGATGACCTTAAAGTGTGCTGCAGTCGGATTGCCTTTTGGAGGGGCAAAAGGCGGGGTAAAAGTGAACCCGCGTGTTTTGAGCCGTGCTCAATTGGAAGAATTATCCCGCTCTTATGTTAAAGCCCTTTCTTTTTATATTGGCGAAGACAAGGATGTTCCTGCTCCTGATGTAAATACCAATGAACAAATTATGGCTT
The DNA here is from genome assembly GCA_964399945.1 of uncultured Candidatus Saccharibacteria bacterium. Classification (GTDB taxonomy): domain Bacteria; phylum Patescibacteriota; class Minisyncoccia; order Minisyncoccales; family CG1-02-41-26; genus CAYNRT01. The sequence continues at coordinate 13,339 of CAYNRT010000011.1, forward strand.
GGATGGTCGATGAGTATTCAAAGATTAAAGGAGTTTTCTCGCCAGGTTGTTTTACCGGCAAACCGATAAACTTAAAAGGGCTTGATGGCAGAAAAGAGGCTACGGGTTATGGCGGAGTAGTAATTTTAGAAGAATTACGCAATATTTTTGGTTTCCTTCCCCAAAAGACAAAAATTGCTGTACAGGGCTTCGGGAATGTCGGTTTTCATTTTGCTAAGTTTGCCGCTGAGAGAGGATATAAAATTTCAGCAATCTCCGAAGCCGGTGGAGGAATATTTTTAGAAGATGGGCTTGACTCCGAAGCAGTATTGAAATGCCGCACCAGGCAGGGCAAAATTGCTGGATGCTATTGTCGCGGGTCAGTCTGTGCTTTTCCCGGGAAGGATATAAGTAATGAAAAATTATTGGAAATGAATGTTGATATTCTGGTCCCGGCAGCCGTAGAGAATGTTATTACGCGCGAAAACGCAGACAGAATAAAGGCAAAATATATTATTGCCATGGCAAATGGGCCGATTACTGAAGAAGCAGCTGAAATTCTTCAAAGGAGAAATAAAATTGTTGTTCCTGGAATTATTGCCAATGCTGGCGGAGTTGTTGCTTCTTACTTTGAGTGGCGGCAGGCAAGAGAAAATAAGTCTTGGGATAAAAAAGAAACATTTCAGCAACTTACTGCCATTTTATCAAAAGCATTCCTGAAAATATACCGGCTTGCCAAAGAAAAAAATATTACTTTGGAGCAAGCTGCTTTTATTGCTGGGCTTAAAGCAATAGAAGAAGCTGACAATATATGAAGTAAAAAACAAAAATATGAGCATTATTAAAGTTTTAGAAAAAAAAGAAGCTGGTCGAAAGGCCAAAAAGATATACAAAATATTTGAAGAGCAAGGAAAAGAAACGCCTGAATGGATTAAAGTAATGGCGCATCGCCCGGAGATACTGAAGGAATTTTTTGAGCTTTTTAAAACAATAATGGGTAAAGGTAAAATAGCGCCTTTCTTAAAATGGAAAATAGCTTATCTTATATCGCAAACTTTAAAATGTCCGTTCTGCGTAGATGCAACAAGTAAAATGCTTAAAAAATTAGGAGCAAAGGAAGAAGATTTGAAAAAAGCTCGTCAACTGCGAGCCGAAACAGATAAAGAAAAAGAGCTCTTTGCGCTGGTAAAAGAAGTTACTCTAACAGCTAATGTAAATAACCCCGAACTTATAGAAAAGCTTAAGAAAAACTTCTCTGAAGCGGAGATTGTTGAAATAGTATCAATTATCGGACTTTTTAATTATATAAATCGATTTAATAATACGCTCTGTATTTTACCGGAATAGGTGAATTTCACGAAGTCCGAGTCGCAGATGAAAGCGAGACA
>CAYNRT010000012.1:0-14609 GCA_964399945.1 uncultured Candidatus Saccharibacteria bacterium
CAAATATGCCCGCGCCTTTTTAGTATATTGGGCGACATTTTAGCACAGATAGACTACCTTTTTCACCCTATTTTTTCCCTTTAATCACTTCGTCAATAACGCCGTATTTTTTTGCTTCTTCGGCTGACATATAGAAATCGCGGTCTGTGTCTTTCTCCACTTTGCCGAAGGGTTGGCCTGTGTGTTTTGCCAAAATACGGTTCAGTCTCTCTTTTATCTTTAAGATTTGGCGCGCGCCTATTTCAATTTCACTTGCTTGGCCGCTAATGCCTCCTGCTACTTGATGGAGCATTATTTCGGAATTGGGCAAGGCAAACCTCTTGCCTTTTGTGCCGGCAGCGAGCAGGGTAGCACCCATTGAGGCAGCCATTCCTACGCAGATAGTAGAAACATCGCAGTTTATATACTGCATTGTGTCATAAATAGCCAAACCAGCTGTTACAGAGCCGCCGGGAGTGTTTATATAAAGTTTAATATCCTGCTTTGAATCGCGGGCTGCCAAAAAAAGTATCTGGGCAATGATAAGGTTTGCCAGATTGTCTGTAATGGGGCCGGCAAGGAAGATAATCCTTTCTTCAAGCAGACGGGAAAAAATATCAGTTGTTCTTTCTCCGCGGCCTGATTTTTCAATTATTGTCGGAATTATCGGAGACATATTTTTCCAGTAAATTAAAAACCTTTTCAATATAAACTGCTTCTTTATAATAACCTGTCAATTTAGCGGGGTCAACCTCTTTTATCTTTTCCGGATAGGGATATTTGGCAAGATGCTCGTTAGCAAGGGCTTCTGCTTCTTGATCGCTTACTTGGATTTTTTCTTTTCTGCCGATAGCCCTTAAAACAAGCCGCCTTTTTAAAGATTCAGCCGCTTCTTTTTCCATTGAAGCGCTGATTTGCGAAAGTGTTTTCCCCATATTTTTTATTTGTTCCTCAAAAGGCTTGCCAGAGTTTTTTTCCACAGTTTCTTTAAATTCTTCCATTAACCTTAATTTTTCTGCCTTTAACAAGCGTGAAGGCAATTTGCAAGAGCTTTTTGCAGCAATTTCTTTTATTATTTCCTCTCTGACAGCCCGCTTAGCTTGCAGTTTCTTTTCTTCCTCAATTCCGTCTCTAATGCTTTCTTTTAGCGCCTTTAAAGAGCTGAAACTACCCAAGGTTTTAGCAAAAGCATCATTTAATTCAGGAAGTTTAATTTTCTGCACATTTTTCACCTTAACTTTAAACAAAGCTTTTTCTTCAACAGCTTTTTCTTTTAACGCTTTTCTTTTTGGCAAAACAGCCTCAATGGTTTTTTCTTCACCGGCTGAACAGCCGACAAGACTGTCTTCAAATCCAGACGGAAAGCCGCCCTTACCAAGAATAAAGCTGTCTTGAAAAACCTTATTATTTTCTAAGCGGGGGCTGCTATATTCTATACTTAAAAAGTCTCCTTTTTCGGCTGGCCGTTTTAATTTTTCAAATTGGGCTCTGGAGCGGCGTATCCATTCTAAAGTTTCTTCAACTTCCTCCCCTTTTACAACCTGTTTTTCTATTTTTATTTCAGCGGCAATTTGTTTGTAATCAGGAAGATTTATTTCGGGATATGTCTCTATTTCTACTTTAAAGATGAACGGATTTTTCGCCGCTAATTTCAGGATTTCCGCTTTTGGAGGCAAAATTGCTTCAATTTGTTCTCCTTTTATATAATTAAAACAGTGTTTGTTTACCGCTTTTTCAGCGGCTGACATTAGTATCTTTTCTTCTCCTGCGTATTCCAGCACAGCCCAAAGCGGGGCTTTCCCCTTTCTGAACCCTTTTATTGCCGTAGTTTCTCTTGCTTCTAAGAGAGCTTTTTTGTAATAGGGCTCAAATTCTTCCCAGCTTAACTCAAAAACCGCTTCTATGCCCGGCCTATCTGTTTTTTTGCTTTTAATCTGCATATTTTTTGTTGTGCAGAAGCGCTGCACGTAGGAGAAATTAAAGGATAAGCCCTACTATCAAGAGAGCAATTACGTTAACTACTTTTATCATTGGATTCATTGCCGGGCCGGCTGTATCTTTGTAAGGATCACCGACCGTGTCGCCGGTTATGGCGGCTCGGTGGCTGAAACTCCCTTTGCCTCCGAAGTTTCCTTCCTCAATGTATTTTTTAGCATTATCCCAAGCTGCTCCGCCTGTGCACATAGAAACAGCCATAAAAAAGCCGCTTACAATAATCCCTATCAGCAATCCGCCTAAAGCTTCAGCTCCCAACAAAAAACCAGTAAAGATAGGCAAGGCAATAATAATAAGTGTTGGAACAAGCATTTCTCGCAGAGATGCCCGTGTGACAATATCAACACACTTGCTGTATTCCGGTTTCGCCTGGCCCTCCATTAATCCTTTTATTTCTTTGAACTGCCTCCGAACTTCATTAACTATTTTGCCGGCTGCCTTGCCTACTGCTCTCATTGAGAAGGAACCGAGCATATAGGGCAGAAGCCCACCGAGAAACAAACCAGCAAGTATTTTTGGATTTTTAAGAGAAAAAACAAGGCTTGCCCCGGCATTAGCGGCTTCCTGCGTATAAGAAGAGAAAAGAACGAGTGCGGCAAGCCCGGCTGAACCAATGGCACAGGCTTTGGTAACAGCTTTTGTTGTATTGCCGACAGCGTCTAGAGCATCCGTATTGGCGCGGACTTCTTCCGGCTCTCCGCTCATTTCAGCAATTCCAGCAGCATTATCAGTAATGGGTCCGTATGAATCCATAGCAATAATGATTCCGGTTAAGGAAAGTAGGGCAACAGCGGCTATTCCCAGCCCGTACATTCCTCCAAGGGAAAAACTGCCAATAACTCCGGCGATAATAATGATAACGGGGGCAAAAACTGCCTCCATGCCGACGGAAAGCCCGGTAATAATATTGGTTCCGTGTCCGGAAACCGAAGCCCGGGCAATTTCCCTAACAGGTCGATATTTTTTAGACGTATAATATTCCGTAGCGGCAAACAAAGCGAAAGCAATAACAATTCCAATAATTGCTGAAAGATAAAGCTTGCTGAAAGGAAACCCTATTTTAGGCGATAAGAGAGCGATTACAGGAACAAAAAATAGTGCTGAAATTAAGGCATTAACGCCTATGCCTTTATAGAGAGCCGCCATTATGTTCTTTTTTCTGCCAAGCCTCACAAAGAAAACTGATATTGCTGAAGCTATAATGGACGCTGCGCCCAGCATAAGAGGGAGCAATAAAGCTCCTGCTGCTGCCAGACCTTTGAAAAGGAGACTTCCCAATATCATGGTTGCCGAAAGGGTAACGATGTATGTTTCAAAAAGATCAGCCGCCATACCGGCGCAATCACCGACAGTATCGCCGACTTGATCGGCAATAACCGCAGGGTTTCTAGGATCGTCTTCAGGTATGCCTTTTTCCGCTTTTCCCACCAAGTCAGCGCCAACATCTGCAGCTTTGGTATATATCCCGCCACCCAAACGGGCGAATATAGATATTAAGGAGGCTCCGAAGGCCAGTCCAGCCAGCGCTTTAAGATCTTTTGCCGCCAGCCAGAATAAGCTTAAGCTTAACAGCGCCAATCCTGCCACTAAAAAACCGGTTACAGCGCCGCCGCGGAAAGACAGCTTCAACGCACGTTCTAAACTTTTTTTTGCTGCAATTGTAACTCTGGCATTTGAGTTGGTAGAAACCATCATTCCGATAAATCCAGCAAGAAAAGAAGCAGCAGAGCCTGCCAGAAAGCCGATTCCCACATTGATGCCGAAGACAAGCCAAAGGATTATAAAAAGGGGAGCGGCTACTGTCAGAATAACCTTCAATTCTCTCTTTAAAAAAGCTTTTGCTCCTTCCCTAATTGCGAGGGATATTTGCCCTATTTTTTCCCCAGGAACCCCGCTTTTTTGTATTTGCAGGGCTAGAAGGAAGGCAAAAAGTAAAGAAAAAAAAGCAGTGATAATTGGTATGTAAAGCATATTTTTGTTTTCGCCGCTTTTACTTTCTGTTTCTGTATATGGAAACAGCAGTGCGGCTGTTATTTTTTTTACAACTTTTTATATTTACTGCATTCAGCGCATAATTCTGCCGCTGGATAAGCATGCAACCTTTGTTCAGATATTTGCTTTCCGCATTTTTCGCATATTCCGTACGAACCTTCACTTATTCTTTTTAAAGCTTTGTCTATCCGTCTAAGCTGGGTTTCCATAGCCTCTGTAATAGAAACACGGGCGTCATACTCTTCAGCTTCGTCTATTTCTTCGTCTGGCCTGCCTCCGTCTCCTATGCGGCTGAAATTAGGGTATTTGGCTATCCAATTTGCGTCAGCCCTTTTATCTTTCATGGCTATAGATTTCAATTCCTTTTCTATTTGCTTTTTTTCTTTTTCTAAAGCAGTTTTTAATTTTTTGATAAGCGCTTCATTTATCATATATTTGTATTTTTTTATTTCTGCTTTCTTTCCGGCTGCGGCAAAACCTATTTTCTAAGCAAATGGATTATTTTAGCAGCGGTTTTTCCGGAAGAAGCAAGGATAAAATAGCGATTGCCTATTACTGCCCAGCATATTCCAAAACCCGGCTGGTCTGATTTCAAACAGCGGTAAAGGTACTGGCCAGCACCTTCTTTTTCAAATGTTTTTTCAAAAACCACCTTGCTTCCAGCAAGAAAAAGCATTATCTTTTTTAAACTTTTAGGTAAAGTGTTTTCATTTTGAATAAGAATGTCTGTTAGATTTTCTCCTTCTGTTTTCTTTATCTCAGATATAAAGCCAAAATTATTAGATAAACCTTCAGGAGAAGGATCTATAAGCATAATTTCCTTTTCTTTCTCCAGTTTTTCCCATATCTCTGCCGGTAGGGAAGAATTAAAAGCCTTTAAAAAGCTCTGGAAGCTAAGCATTGCTTTGTTTTCTTGGTTTCGGAAGATTATTTGATAAATTTTTCCGTCAGACCATTTGTCCTCAAGCGCTTTGTTAAGCAAAATAGGGAGGTCTGATTGTTTGGAATATTCCATTATATCCAACAGGGAGAATTTTTCAAAATAGTTTTTTAATTCAGCCGCAGCCTTATAATCTTCTTTTTCAGCGCCGCTTCCCTCCTCTTTGTTTTTTTGCGATTCTGCTTTTTCTGTAGTTGTGGTATTTTCTGTCGTTGTCTGTTTTTTCTCTGGCATATTTCCCTTGGGTTCTTCTGTTTTTTCTGTTGGCGGAAGGTGAGCGGACGGCTGTTTTTTAGGAAGCTTTAAAAGGAAAAATATTCCTAACCCTATACCAGCAATGAGCAGGAGGATAAGAACTCTTATAAGTATTTTTTCTGTAAGAGAAGACTTTTTTACTACCGGCCGAAAAACAATTTCTTTGCGTTCTTCTGCGCTTTTTTCATCAAGAGAAAACTCTTTTGTTCTAGCTTTGCCGTCAGCCACCCTTTGCAGAAACCGGCGCCTTTCTTCTTCCTCGGCACTTATTTCCGGTATTTTTTTAAGCTTGCTTATTATCCTTTCTTTCCTTATGGGTCCGCGGCTTTCTATTTTTGCAGCTCTCCTTAATTGGCTGAGCTTTTTAATTTGGGCAAGTTTTTTTTCTATGTCTTCCTCTTCTTTACTGCTTACTCTTTCCGCTTTTTCGTCCAAAGCCTGTTTTGCTCCTTCTATTGTTTTTGGCTTTAGAGGGGGCAAGTGTGGTGCATAGAGCGGAGTTTTTTGCTTGATTTCTGGAAGCTCTGCAATCTTTTCTTTGGTTCTGGTTTCCGGTCTTGTTGGCGTCTCTGCTTCGCCAAAAAGAACAGCATCAATTTTTCTTACTCTTTCTTTCAAAGCTTCTTTTTTCTTTCTTAATGAATTTAAGTTTTTTTGCAGAGACATTATTCTTTTATCTGCTGCCTCTTTCTTTTTTTCTCTTTCCCATCTTTGTTTCTCAATCTTTTGCCTTTTTTCTTCTATCTTCCACCTTTCTTTTTCAAGTTGTTTTTTTTCTTCCAGTTTCTCCGCTGAAGCGGCCTTCCTGCTAAGCTCTTCTTCTTCGTCTTCAAACTTCTTTTCTGTCTGAACAAGACCGGAAATGCCTTCCTCTATCTTGCTTTTTTCAAGCTCGTTGTTTTTTATATCACTGATTATTTTATTCTCCTGTTCTTCTAAGTTTTTTATCTTTTCTTCGATTTTCTTCTTTTCTGCTCTTAAAATAATTTCTTTTATTCTTCTTTTTATCTTTTCCCTTTCTGTTTTTAAAGCTTCTTGTTGTTTTGAAATGGCGGCTATCTGGTTTTTTTTCTTTTCTATTTCAGCATCTATTTTCTCTATTTTTTCCTCCAAAATCCATTTTTGCTCTTGCAAAGCTCTCCATTTTTTTTCTAATTCCCACCTTTTTTCTTCAAGCTGGTGTCTTTGCCTTATATCCCGGGCGGCTTCCTCCCGCCTTCTAATATTTTCTTTAATGGCAATTAAACTGTTTTCTTCACGAATAAAGGGTGCAAGATTGTTTTTAAGACCTGCTTTTTCGTTAAGTAACGAATTTAACTCTTCATTAAGAGGCTGTTTTTTCCGCTCCTTGCTTTTTATCGCTTTATTTATGCTCTTAATTTGCTCTTTCAGTTCTTCTTGGGACAATTCTTCAATAGGCTTAGGAGGTGCCGGGACTTTCTTTTTGGCGGCCTTCTTTTTTACTTCTTCGGTTTTATCGCTAGCGGGGAACGCTACTGGTTGCGAAACTTCGCCTTCCGCGTGTTCCTTTGCTCGGGGCCGGAAAGCGGGAACCGGCTCTTTTTCTTCTTTTTTCTCTATTTCTTTTCTTCCTTTGCTTTCTTTTTCAGGATAAAAGGGTCTTTTAGGATAAAAGGAAGGCTCTTCACGCGGCGGAGTGGCGGAAACACCTACTTCTTTTTCTGCTTGAAGCTCAGATTCCCGCGCACGGTAGCGTTCAGAGGCTTTTTTTATCTCTTCAATTGCTTCTAAAGACAGGGTTTTTCTTTTAATCTTTGGAGCAGGTTTTTTGCTTTTCAACGCTTCGGCTAAATCGCCGCGCATTGTAAAATATGAACCTTGCCCCAATATGCGGGATATTTCTTCAGCGCTTAATTCTTTGGTTTCTTCTTTTGCCATACTGGACTTTTGCCAGAAAGTTAATTTAAAACTTTTTTTCTGGCGGCCTGCCCGACTGTCTTCTGCTGAAAAAAGCTTTTTTATCGGGCTTAAAGCCGGCTCTTTTGGCGGAAAGATTTATTCTTCCCTGGTCATCAATTTCAATAACTTTTACCGGAATAATGTCTCCGATTTTAATTATGCTCTCCAGCCTGTTTATTCGAAAGTCAGCAAGCTCTGAAGGCCGAACCAGTCCTTCCTGTCCGGGGAGAATTTCCACCATTGCTCCAAAGCTAAGCAGGCGCTTGACTTTGCCTTGGAAAATTTCTCCTACTTTAACCTCTTTAGTTATGTTTTTTATCCATTTTACGGCTTTTTCCGCTGCTGCTTCTTTGTCTGCTGTGATAAATATTTTTCCGCTTTCTTCAATATCAATAGAAACGCCACAATCTTCTATTATTTCATTTATTGTTCTGCCGCCGCTTCCTATTACATTCCCTATTTTAGCAGGATTGATGTTGATAACATAGACCCGTGGCGCGAAAGGGGAGAGTTTAGCGCGCGGTGATCCTAGGGCGCGGTTTTGGATGGAAAGTATTTTAAGCCGCGCCTTTTTCGCTGCCTCAAGAGCTTTGATGATAATCTCTTTGGTTATACCGGGTATTTTTACATCCACTTGAATAGCAGTAATCCCTTTTTCAGTACCAGCTACCTTAAAGTCCATATCGCCGCAATGGTCTTCCAACCCTTGAATGTCAGTAATAAGCCTATAATCTTTCAATCCCGAATTGCTTACCAGGCCGATAGATATTCCAGCAGCAGGCCTTTTTAAAGGAACGCCTCCATCCATCAGAGCGAGACAAGCTGCTGAGACAGAAGCCATGCTGGTTGAACCGTTTGAAGATAATATTTCTGAAACAACCCTGATAGTATAAGGAAAATCTTCTGTTTTTGGTATTAACGGACGCAGAGACTTTTCTGCCAGCATTCCGTGCCCTATTTCCCGGCGGCTTGGTCCGCGCAGAGGCTTAACTTCTCCTACGGAATAAGGCGGAAAATTGTAATGGTGTAAAAATCTTTTTTTCCCTGATATTTCCATTCCCTCAAGAAGTTGCTGATCTCCCGGAGCGCCCAGAGTTAGGATAGACAGAGCTTTGGTTTCGCCGCGGCTAAAAACAGCTGAGCCGTGTGTTCGGGGAAGAATATGCACTTCCGCACTTATTTCTCTTACTTCGTCTAATTTTCTGCCGTCAGGCCTTATTGCTTTGTCAAAAACAAGCCTTCTAAGAAGTTTGTTTTTTTCTTCTTCCAAAACTTTTAGTGCTTCAGCTGCACCCTCTTCTCCTGCTAATGCCGATATCTCTTCCTTTAAAGCAGCTAAATCTGCCTTGCTTTTGCTTCTATCCGCTTGGCACACAGCTTTTTCAAGTTTCTCTGCCAAGATTTTTTTTACACTTTCACGCAGTCGCTTGTCTTCTTCCACAACAGGAAGAGGAATTTTTACTCTGCCGATTTTCAAGCAGATTTTTCTCTGAAAATCAATCAGTTCTTTTAAAAAAGGTTTGGCGAACTCATAGGCATCAACAATTGATTTCTCTAAAGCTTCTTCGGCTCGGCAGTCAATTAAATTAACCAAAACTTCCCCGTCTTTTTCAACTGCCGCGAAAACAATGTCCATTAAACAATCTTCTTTTTCTTCGTAGGTCGGGTTTAGAATAAACCCACCGTCTTCTTTTTGGCCTACTCGCACAGCAGCAATAGGGCCGTTCCAGGGGATATTGGAAACCGCCAAAGCAAGGGAGCTGCCGAGCATGCCTAAAATATCTGGATCGTTTTCTTCATCCCAGCTTAAGCAAGTGGCGATTACTTGTATTTCTTTTTTTAATTCCTTGGGGAACAGCGGACGAATAGTCCTGTCAATGAGCCGCGAGTTTAGTATGGCCTCTGTTGAAGGACGTCCTTCCCGTCTAATGAAGCGCGAACCGAGAATGCGGCCGGCTGCGTAATAGCGTTCCTGGTATTCACAAGTAAGAGGAAAAAAATCTATACCTGTTTTTTCTTCACCGATACTGCAAGTTGCCAATACAGCTGTTTCCCCGAACTTGATAAGACAAGAACCAGCGGCTTGTTCGGCGAAGCCATTCACCTCTACCTTTAAAGTTTTACCTTTGATTTCAATTTCAAATTTATTTGTTTTTTCCATTTTTTTGTAATAATTTCTGTTTTATCTTAAGATTTCAACAGAAATTTTTTCGGCTCGCTTTCTATATTAACAAATTCATCAAGAGCTTCTTTCAATCTGCTTGACGTTGTTTTGCCAAAAGCTATTGCTTCTACCCTTTTCCCTTGGTTTTTCAAATATTCGACCAAAGGAACAAAATCGCCATCTCCGGAGCAAAGAACAATGGTGTCACAGCTGGAAGCGCTTCTTATCGCATCAATAACGATTCCAACGTCCCAATCAGCTTTTTTCTGACCTCCGTAAAACTCCTGCAGCTGGCGTATTCTGGTTTCAATCCCTAAGGCGCTTAAAGCTTCAAAAAACGGCTTTTCTTCCCCTGTTTTTGTTTTAACCACATAAGCAAAGGCGCGGATAAGCTTTCGACCGCAGACAGCCTTTTTAAGAACTTCCTTAAAGTTCACCTTGCACCGGTAAAGATTTCGGGCTGAATAATAAAGGTTTTGGACATCAATAAGGACAATAACCCGCTGCTCTTTATGTTTGGCAAAATTCATAAATTTTTTAAGCCGGCGTTGAAAGACAACGCCCAGCTCCTTATTTCTTCAATTTTAACTTTTTAATAATATTTGTGTAACGGCGTGGATTTTTCTTTTGCAGGTAATTTAAAAGCCTTCTTCTTTTAATTACCATTTTTAAAAGGCCGCGCCGTGAATGAATGTCCTTTGGGTGTTTTTTAAGATGTTGGAGAAGACTTTGAATGTTTTTAGAGAGCAGTCCTATCTGAACGCTTGCTGAACCTGTATCGGCTTTATGCTCTTGGTGGGTTTTGATAAGATTTTCTTTTTCTTCTTTTTTTAACATATTTGCTTTTTGTCTTTTTTACCGCTTTTTTATTTGTTGTTTTGATAGTGCACCCGGAGGGAGTCGAACCCCCAACCTTGGGCTTAAGAGGCCCCTGCTCTGCCATTGAGCTACGGGTGCTTTCACTTTAGCATTACCCAGCAATTTATTTCAAACGGATTAAGTTTTGCCCATTGCGACAGCCCTGTCCATTCAGCAACCCTTAAAACAGAAAGAACAACACCTATGATTAAATAAGAGCCGTATATCAGGAAAAGACCGATTATTACTCCCTGCAGAACAGCCCTTGCTTTTTTAAGGATATTCGGATTTCCTCCTGATAAGTAAAACATTAGGCCGCCGATAATAATCATTAAAACAGCTATAGGAGGAATTATTGTGGAAAGGATATATTTTAATATCCCGTTAATCATTATGAAAAAATGGCATAGTTGGCAGGAAATATATTTTGGGTTCCCCATAGAAGAGCATTTTCCGGTATTGGGGTCTGGTTCGGAGTCTAAAAAAACAGTTTTGCCACAAGGAACAAAACCCTCGTAACATACGGAGATTTCTCCGCTTAAGCAGGTTTTTCCATCACTGCTTATCTCGCCGCTGCAAGCGCGATATTTTTGCGCTGAAGCTAAAACCGTTTCGGGGAAAAATATTCCTGCCGAAGCAACAACACTTGCAGCAAGGATAGAAGAAAGCAAAATAACCGCTTTTTTATTTCCGGACATTAAATCTATTATACATTAAAGTTTTGTTCAATCAAGATTATTTTTTCTGAACAACCCTTTACATTATTCTTTTTTTTGTTAAAATTATTAAAGGAAATCAAAGACCTGCACTGGAAGAGCAGGTATTTGGTCTGATAATTATTAATTTTAATTAAATTGAAGCTTTAATCTAACGCCAATGAGCGCGGACTAGCACAAGAAGCAGGCCGTGGGCATTAGCGTCTTAAAATGACTGATTGGGCCTTCAATCAAAAATATGGAACTACAGCTGCTTTTATTAGGGGCGGGCTTTTTAGGATTAATAATAGGCGCGGTAAGCGGCTATTATGCTCGCCAATCTCTTGTTAAAAAGAGAAAAGGAACAATAGAAGCGCGGCTGGCGCGCAAGGCTCTCCAAGTAAAAAAAGAAAGCGAAGAAATTATAGATTCTGCTAAAAAAAGAGCTGCTAAGATTATTGCCGGCGCCCACAAGGAGATAGATCAAAGAAGAAGAGACATTATAAAGGCAGAGGGACTTCTTTTTAAGAGAGAACATATTTTAGACAGAAAAATTTCAGATTTTGAACAGCGGGAAAAAGATTTTGCGGAAAAAGTTGAAAAGTTGAAAGTATTTAAAGAAAAATTAACTGAAAAAGCAGAGCAAATAGAAAAAGAGCTAAAAAAACTTTCAGGTCTTTCAAAAAAAGAAGCCAGAGAAGAGCTTTTAAAGGTTGTTGAAAAAGAATTTCAAAAAGACTTAATTCACAGAATGAAAAAGCTTAAGGAGGAGGGCGAAGAAGCTTTCAAGAACGAAGCTCAGAAAATTCTTTCGCTGGCTATTCAGAAATATGCTTTGCCGCAATCCCAAGAGATAACCACGAGCACTATTGCTATAGCTTCGGACAAGATAAAAGGCAGGGTTATCGGCAAGGAAGGCAGAAATATAAAGACATTTGAAAAGCTTACAGGTGTTGAGATAATGGTGGATGAAACACCGGCAACAATTACTATTTCCTGCTTTAATCCTATTCGGAGACAGGTGGCAAAAATAGCTCTTGAGCGGCTTATCCAAGATGGCCGCATACAGCCAGCAAGAATTGAAGAGCAGGTTAAAAAAGCGAAAGAAGAACTGAACACCCAGATAGAAGAATTTGGCAGAAACGCTGTTTACGAAGTTGGAATATTGGACCTTCCTGTTAAGCTTATCAATTTGCTTGGAAGGTTGTATTTCCGGACAAGCTACGGACAGAATGTCCTTTCCCACTCAATGGAGGTTGCCCTTTTGTCAGCGGTTTTAGCAGAAGAGCTTGGAGCTAATGTAAAAATTGCCAAGAAAGCAGGTTTGCTGCATGATATAGGAAAAGCGATAGATAGGGAGATAGAAGGTTCCCATGTTGAGATTGGAATAAAAATTCTAGAAAAGTTTGGAATAGAAGAAGAAGTAATTGAAGCCATGAAGGCGCATCATGAGGATTACGAAGCCAAAACGATAGAGGCAGTTATTGTTAAAACAGCTGACCAAATTTCAGGTGCCCGTCCAGGAGCGAGAAAAGACACGGTGGAAAATTATTTGAAAAGACTGGAAGAACTGGAGAAAATCGCCCAGGGATTTAAAGGCGTCAAGCAGGCATATGCAATTCAAGCAGGCAGGGAAGTAAGGGTTTTTGTTAAGCCCGAAGAAATAGACGATTTGGAAACGTATAAGCTGGCAAAAGACATAGCGGCGCAGATACAGCAGGAAACCAACTACCCCGGAGAGATAAAAGTGAATGTTATAAGGGAAACAAGAGTGGTGGAATACGCAAGATAGCGTTGCCTTTGTCGCTTTCTTGTGCTACAATAAAGCAATTTTAAAAGAAATTTAAAGGTCGAGCTGTTTTTAAGAAATTTATATTTAATCCAGTATTATGGCTAAACTTACAAAAGAGGACATTGTTGAGGCTGTAGCGGAGGCTGTTGACTGTTCTAAGAAATGCGCCAGCGAGTGCTTAAATACAATCTTAGGGGAAATAACAAAAGCGCTTAAGGGCGGAAAGGATGTTGCGCTTACGGGGTTCGGCACTTTTTCTGTGTCCAAGCGGAAAGCGCGCACCGGTAGAAATCCCCAGACAGGAGCTGTTATTAAAATTCCTGCAAAAAGAGTTCCGCGCTTTAAAGCAGGCAAGTCCTTGAAAGACGCTGTTAAATAATATTATTTAACTTATAAAAAGAAAGCCCGCTTTTTGTTGAGGCGGGTTTTCTTTTCGCGCTCTTTTACGGCATCAGCGCGCCATGCTTTTTAAAAGTATTTTTATTTCCGATAATTTTTCCAGCATGAGGTGTTTGTCAGAGGACTCAACAGCTGTCCGTAAAAGATCCTCGGTGTTTGAAGGCCTAACAGAAAACCACCATTTTGGAAAATCTATCCTCAAACCGTCTATTCTTGATACCTTTCCCTTTTTCCCATAAATTTCATACAGTTTTTTAATGGCTGACGCCTTATCATTAACCCTGAAATTTACTATTCCTGAATAGAAGTAGGCTTGCCTGAAAGGTTTTAGGATTTCAGACAAGCTTTGCTTTCTTCGGCTGATTTCTTTAAGGACATTGAGAATGACATATAAAGGCGCTTCGCAGAAATTGTGTTCTTTGGAAAGAAAATGGCCGGAATATTCGCAGCCAAAAAGCGCTTTGTTTTCTTTCATCTTTTTTTTGACGAAAACATATCCTACAGGAGAGCAGAGAGCTTTACCTTTGTTTTTTCTTATTGTGTCTTTAATTATGTTGCTTGAACAAACCGTATAAACAATGCTTGCTTTTTTGTTTTCCCTTAAGAGAATCTCTGCCATAAGAGCGCTGATTAAATCAGAAGGAACCTGCTTGCCTTTTTCATCAACAAAAACAATTCTGTCTCCGTCTCCGTCAAAAGCAATTCCCAAATCAGCCTTATTCGCCTTGACCGCTTTTTTAAGACTGGCAAGGGCTTCTGTTTCCAAAGGATTTAAACCGCGCGAAGGAAAAGGTTTTTTTAAGCTTGGGAAAAGGTGATATATTTTAAAAGGAACTTTCTTAGCTAAAGGCTTGATTAAAACGCCAGGAGAAGAATTGCCGGTATCTATAACAACTTTTAATCCTTTCAGCAGGCTTAAATCCTTATCTTTTAAGTTAAAATTAATATAGTCTTCAATTATTGAATCTTTTTTTTCTTTTCCGGTGCCGCTTTTCTTTATTATCCTTTTTTGAGTTGTTTCAGACAGGCGATTTTCAGCAGAGAAAATCATCTTTTTCAGGCCGTTTTTTGCGTTTATCATATCGGCGTTTCTATCTACGATTTTGAATCCGTTGAAGTTAGGCGGGTTATGGCTGGCTGTAATCATAATACCTCCATCAAAGCCGCGGCTCCAGACAGCGAAATAAAGCATAGGCGTTGCCGTTAAGCCGAAATCAATTACCGAAGCCCCGGCTGAAAGAGCCCCTTTTTTTAGAGCCGACAAAAGAGCTGGAGAAGAAAAGCGGTTGTCACGAGCAAGAGCTATTTTTATGCTGTTTTTCTTGTATTTTTGCTTTAAAAAAGAAGTTGTAGCCATTCCAACTCGTTCTGCTGTTTTTTCATTAAGATTTTCAGGGTATATGCCTCGGATATCATAAACCCTGAAAATTTGTTTTTCTTTTCTTTGTTTCATTTCCCCGCGTTTTTATAGGCTTGTAAAGCTTATCCTATTTTAATTTATTTTTTGCGGATAGGCAATGGAATTGTTGCTTTTGGCAGGTCTTTCTGCTATCTTTTAAGAAGAAGCGCCCTCGTGGTGAAACTGGATATCGCCTCGGCCTTCGGAGCCGATGTTGGGGG